>JBGOXC010000241.1:0-2524 GCA_041478935.1 Dehalococcoidia bacterium | reverse complement strand
ATATGTTGCTCTACGACCACAACGTACCGTATACACTGACACTTCCGGAAGAAGCCGCTTCTGCTAAAGAAGTATCCAGCGATATATTCTCAAACTAAACAGCGAAATAAATTAATATTGAAATAAAGGGGGTACATCATGACAGCAACACTAATCAAAGGCGCCGAAGTCGCCGCCCAAATACGGGAAGAACTCAAAAAAGAAATTGCCGACCTTAAGGCTAAGCATAACATCGTACCCGGGCTGGTCACGGTTCTCGTCGGGGCAGACCCTGCTTCACAGGTATATGTTGGGCAGAAAGAGAAAACCTCTAAAGAGCTCGGCATCTACTCCGAGAGATACGACCTGCCGGTGGATACCAAGCAGGAAGACCTACTGAAACTCATTGATAAACTTAACAAAGACCCCAAGATTAACGGCATCCTGGTGCAGCTCCCGCTGCCGAAGCATTTGAATGAAGAACAGGTGCTCTATGCTATCGACCCCAAGAAGGATGTGGACGGCTTCCACCCAGTCAACGTGGGCAGGCTGATGATTGGCGAGCCGGACTACCTGCCCTGCACGCCCGCCGGTATCCAGCAGCTACTCATCCGCTCCGGCACGCAAATCGAAGGCGCCGAAGTGGTCGTTGTCGGCAGGAGCAATATCGTGGGCAAACCCATCGCCAACATACTCCTCCAGAAGGCGCCGGGCGCCAACGCCACCGTCACCGTCTGCCACACCAAAACGCGCGATATCGCTTTCCATACCAAACGGGCGGACATCCTCATCGTAGCGGCGGGCAAAGCCAAAGCCGTGACCGGCGACATGGTGAAAGACGGCGTGGTCATTATCGACGTGGGCATGAATGAAATCGGTAAGACCGCCGAGGGCAGGAGAATACTCGTCGGCGACGTTGATTTCGATAGTGTTAAAGATAAAGCCAAAGCCATTACTCCAGTGCCGGGCGGCGTGGGACCGATGACCATCACCATGCTGATGATGAACACAGTTAAAGCGGCTAAAGTAGCTCACGGCATTAAATAAATCCCGAATATACGCTATAATAAGGGGGTTAAGGGGGGTAAAATCCCACTCGACCCCCTTAGTGTTTTAAACGGTTGAAGGAGCAGTAATGGCTTTCGAGGTCACGAAGACAGTTTATGGCGGGAAAATCCGCGAGGTGACGCTGGGCAAGGGTGAAAAAGCGGTAACGGTCGGCGGAGAAACGGCTTATCCATTTTACCTTTACGAAGGGCAGATGCCCAACCTGCCCCGATTAGCGATGGAAGTGTATGACACACCTCCTGAAGACTGGCCGGAAGCCGCGCGCGAACCCTTTGCCGACGTTCTCAAAGACCCGGTTGCCTGGGCGCAAAAGTGCGTTAAAGACTACGGGGCGGAGATGATATGCCTCCAACTCGCCAGCACCGACCCCAACGGTGAGAACCGCCCGGCGGATAAAGCGGCGGTGTTAGCGAAAAAGGTGGCAGACGCCATTAGCGTGCCTTTAATCATCTGGGGCACCGCCAATCACGAGAAAGACATCGAGGTCTTAAAAACCGTCGCGGAAATCTGCCGGGATAAAAACCTGGTGCTGGGTCCGGTGGAGGAAGGCGACCATAAGCAAATCGGTGCGGCGGCTGTCGGTTTTAAACATGTCGTAGCCGCGGCAACACCCATCGATATCAACCTCGCCAAGCAGCTTAATATCTTGCTGGGCAACCTGGGCGTACCGGATAACAGCCTGCTCATCGACCCTACGGTCAGCGGCATCGGCTATGGCATCGAATACGCCTACTCCGTGATGGAAAGAATGAGAATCGCGGCTTTGACCCAACAGGACACCAAGCTCCAGTTCCCGATTATCTGCAATATTGCGCGGGAAACCTGGAAGACGAAGGAAGCCCGAATTACCGCTAAAGAAAACCCGAAGATGGGCGACGCTAAAAAACGCAGCATCCTGCTAGAAGCTATGTCCGCCACGCTATTACTGATGGCTGGAGCAGACATTTTAATAATGCGCCACCCGGATGCGCTAAAACTAGTTAAAGAACTAATAAACGACCTGACGGCGGGATGAGGGAGATTACGGGATGGCACTAACTGGAATTGAGATATTTAAGCTACTGCCGAAGACCAACTGCGGCGATTGCGGCGTGCCCACCTGCCTAGCTTTTGCCATGAGCCTGGCTGCCGGCAAAACGGATTTAAGCCAATGTCCGCATCTTTCCGAGGAAGCCAGAGCCAAACTAGCGGAAGCCTCCGCGCCCCCGATATTGCCGGTGACTATCGGGGTTGGTGATACAGCCCTGAAAATCGGTGGGGAGACGGTGATATTCCGCCACGAAAAAAGATTTGAGAACCCGCCGGGTATCGCCATCCTCATTACTGATAAGATGCCCGACGTTGAGGTTAAAGCCAGGCTGAAAAAGGTTAACGAGCTAGTTTACGAAAGGGTAGGCTTGACCTTGCGCGCTGAACTAGTCGCAGTAAAGTCCGAGACGGGCGACGCCGCCAAATTCTCCGCACTGGTAAATAAGGT
>JBGOXC010000048.1:0-7342 GCA_041478935.1 Dehalococcoidia bacterium | reverse complement strand
GGCTCGACCTTTTACAACACCCTGCTCTGGCCATGCAAGGACGGCTATATCGCCATCAACCTCCTGCTCAACCCCACCGCCGCCAAAAACAACCTCAGCATGATGGAGTTCATCAAGAAAGACGGCATCGATATCGGCTTCCTGGAGGGCTGGGCGTGGGACAAAAAAAGCTGGGAGGACATGACGCGCGAGCAGGCGGAAAAGCTCATGGACAGCCTCGGCAAATTCTTCATGAACCACACCAAGGACGAGCTGCTCAAGCTGGCGGTGGAAAACCGCTTTCAACTGGGACCCTGCAACAACGCCGAAGACGTTTTAAAGCATCCCCAATTAGCCGTCCGCAAGTTCTGGAAAGAAATCGACCACCCCGGCCTGGGCAAGCTCAAGTTCCCGGGCGGTGCGGTAACAACGACGCAGGGATATGTGGGCCCGCGCACTAGAGCGCCCAGAATCGGCGAGCATAACAACGAGATTCTTAAAGCACTTGACGCTTCTAAAAAGTCAATAGAAAAGCCAAAAAATCTTGATAACAAAAAACCCTTCAACGGCATTAAGGTGGTGCAGCTCTGCTGGGCGGGGGTGGGGGTTTATACCTGCAACTACCTCTCCCACTACGGCGCCACCACTATCCGTGTTGAGACCTCTACCCGTCCTGACCCTGTCCGGCTTTTCGCGCCCCTTGCGCCAGCTAAAGCCGGGGACACGGCGGGGGCGTTGGAGCGCAGCGCATTTTTTTCCATCACGCATACCGCGCCGGAGATGGGCATCAGCCTCAATTTTAAAAACCCGGAAGCCCTGGAAATCTTTAAAAAGCTGGTAGCCTGGGCGGATGTCGTGGCGGAGGGCTTCCCCGCCGGCGTTATGGATAAACAAGGGCTGGACTACGAGGTACTGAAGAAAATTAACCCCAACATCATCATGTTCCGCACCTGCGGCTACGGCCACACCGGTCCGATGGCTGACCAGCCGGGCTTTGGGAGTATTTTAACTGCCGTCACGATGATGGATAATATCGTGGGCTGGCCGGACAGAGCGCCTATACCTCCCTCCACCTATTACACCGACCAGCTTTCGCCGATGTACGCCTCGCTTTCCATCATGGCTGCCCTCGACTATAAACGGCGAACCGGTAAAGGTCAGTACATCGACCACTCGCAGGTGGAAACGGGACTTAACTACATGACGCCCTTAATCCTCGACTATCAGGTGAATCACCGCGAGCTTAAGACCAGGGGTAATAAGAGCGATTACGCCGCTCCGCACGGCATCTACCGCTGTAAGGGCGACGATAGATGGGTTGCCATCGCCGTAATGACTGACGAAGAGTGGCAGCGCTTTATTAAGGCTATCGGTAGTCCCAAGTGGGCATTAGACAAGCAATACGCTAAAGCCACCGACCGCGTGAAAAACAGCGACGCTTTAGATAAACTGGTGGAAGCCTGGACGATTAACTACCCGCCCGAAGAAATCCAGGAAAAACTACAGGCGGCGGGAATAGGAGCGGGGCTGGTTTCCAACGCTAAAGACATTGATGCCGACCCGCAGATGAACTACTACAATTTCTATCGGGAAATGGACCACCCTTACATGGGCAAACTACGCTATTACCACCCCGCCCCGATAAAACTCTCCGCAGTGGAGGCAGCGGTGCAAAGGCCGCTGCTCTTAGGCG
The DNA here is from genome assembly GCA_041478935.1 of Dehalococcoidia bacterium. GTDB lineage: Bacteria > Chloroflexota > Dehalococcoidia > Dehalococcoidales > RBG-16-60-22 > RBG-13-51-18. The sequence goes on along the minus strand of JBGOXC010000048.1, from coordinate 5,670 downwards.
AGCATACCGACTATATCTGCACCAAGATTCTCGGCATGTCCCAGAGCGAAGTAGATAAATTACGTCAACAAGGCGCGTTCGATTAGCCTAGCTACCACTTTTCCTGGTCCGTCCGGGAGAGCAGCCAGAACTTAAGTCGGTCATTAAGTTTGCCCGTCAGCGTCTCTATTTTGGCAACGTCCCCGCTGATGACAGCCGCTTTTTCCGTATCGTTCAGCTTATATATCTTTAGAGCGCCCTCCGGGTCGCGGGCAAGCTGTGCTACAAAGGCAGACTCACGGCTGGAGCGGTATAAAGCCGAGAGCATCGCTTCCTTGCCGCTGACCACGTGCTTGCTGATTTTCACCGGGCAGGTCTTATAAGCCGGCGTGCCGGTAACCGGGTCGAGCGTTTCCGCAGCGGAGCTGATAAGCTCATTGGTGGGCGTCTCAATAAAGTGGAAAGCCATATGCGCCACGCCCTGTGGCACGGCGTCGGTAACGCGCGCCCGCACCTTGACCTTGCCTTGCTGGGAAGCTACCTGCACTATATCTGCCTGGTTGATGCCCAGCGACGCGGCGTCGGCAGGATTTATCTCACACTCTTCCTCATTCAGAAGAATGTTCAACACACTTACTTTACGCGTCATCGTGGCGTGATAGTGGTAAAGCCGCCGCCCGGTCATCAACATGATGGGGTACTCTTTGTCCGTCATCTCCACCGGCGGACGGTATTTTAGCGGAACGAAGTTGCCCTTGCCGGAAGGCCTGGCAAAAATTTCTTCATGCATGATGCAGGTGCCGGGATGGTCTTCGCTGGGGCAGGGCCACTGCAAACTGCCCTCGTCGAGACGCTTGAAGGTAATACCGCCGTAGGTGGGCGTCAGGCGGGCGATTTCTTCCATAATCTGTCTGGGGTGAGTAAATTCAAAGCCCTTAGCCCCCATGCGTTTGGCTATTTCGCCGATTATCCAGCAATCGTCCTTGCTCTCCCCGATAGGCTCGATGGCTTTGCGGATGCGCTGCACGCGGCGCTCGGTATTAGTGAAAGTGCCGTCCTTTTCCGCGTAGCTACAGGCGGGTAGAATAACATGTGCGTATTCCGCTGTTTCATTAAGGAACATGTCCTGGAAGACAAAGAAGTCAAGCTTGTTCAAAGCCTCGCGGATATGGTGACTATCTGGGTCGGTCACCACCGGGTTCTCCCCCATGATGTACATGGCTTTAATATCGCCGTCGAGGGCGGCGGGGAACATGGTCGTTAGCTTCATGCCCGGCTCGCGAGATAGTTTCACGCCCCAGGCATCTTCAAATTTTTTTACAGACTTTTCATCAGCCACGGACTGGTAGCCAGTGAAAACGTTAGGCAGCGCTCCCATATCACAGGCGCCTTGCACGTTGTTTTGTCCCCGCAGCGGGTTGACCCCGGAGCCGGGTTTGCCGATATTGCCCGTCAACATGGCGAGGTTGCCGTTGGCGATGACGTTATCCGTGCCGTGGCTGTGTTCGCAAATGCCCATCGCGTAGAGAATGGTGGCGGGGCTATTTTCAGCATACATGCGGGCAGCTTTGACGAGTAGGTCGGGCTCAACGCCGGTGGTCTTCGCCACCCAGTCCAGCGGATAGTTCTTTAACTCGTCGCGGAAAACCTCGAAGTTCTCACAGCGCTTGGTGACGAACTCTTTATCGTATAATCCCTCGTCATAAATAATGCGGCACAGGCCCATCAGTAAAGCAACGTCCGTACCGACATGGTGGCGTATCCACAGGTCGGCGTCGCGGACAAAGTCGACCTCCATGGGGTTGGCTACGATGAGTTTAGCGCCATTGCGGACCACCTGGCGGACCTTCATCGCCAGGACGGGATGCGCCTCGGGGGCGTTAGTGCCGATGGCGAGGACGCATTTGGCGTTAGCGAAGTCGTCGATATTGTTGGTCATCGCTCCGGACCCGAAAGTAGTGGCCAGACCGGCCACCGTAGGGGCATGTCAAAGACGGGCGCAGTGGTCGACGTTATTGGTATGCAGTACCGCCCTTCCGAACTTCTGCATCAGGTAATTGGCTTCGTTGGTGCTGCGCGCCGAAGAAACCACGCCAACCTCTTCGGGTTTATAATTCTTTAATTTACTCGCCACCAGATCCAATGCTTCGGCCCAGGTGGCTTTTTCAAATTTTCCGTTCTTCCTGATAAGGGGGGTAGTGAGGCGGTCTTTAGAATGGATAAAGCCCGCCACTCCGAAACGTCCCTTGACGCAGAGGTGTCCCTCGTTCGAGGCGCCTTCTTTATCGCCGCGGGCGCTGATAACCTCGCCGCCGCGGATACCTAGGTAAACCTGACAGCCCACGGCGCAGTAAGGGCAGGTGGTCTTTACCTCCCGCGTCGCCAGTCGGCTTTCCCGGAAAGTAAGCGCGCCGGTGGGGCAGCGGGCAACACATTCCCCGCAGGTCTCGCAGCGCGAAATCAAAATAGGCTTATCGCCAAAGCCGCCGACAGTTGCCAAATCTCCGCGATACAACATGTCAATCGCGTCAATGCCGGTCACCTCATGGCAGGAGCGCCAACAGCGGCCGCAGAGGATGCACTTATTTAAATCACGCACATAGGCGGGGTTGCTGTCATCAACCGCAACGACGCGGGTGCGCTTACGCAGGCGATTGTAATGTGTCTCATCGATGCCAAGGTATCGCGCCACCTTTTGCAGCTCGCAATTCTGATTTTTAGTGCAGGTGAGGCAATCGCCCTGATGATTAGCCATGATAAGTTCCATGGTGATGCGGCGCGACTGGCTCACCGCCGGCGACTCGGTATGAACGACCATGCCGTTAGTTGCCTCGGTTGTGCAGGATGGCGGCAGGCCACGCATTTTCTCAATCTCCACGATGCAGAGCCGGCAGGCGCCGTAAGGTTTGAGGTCGGCGTCATAACAAAGGGTTGGGATATAAACTCCCGCCTTGAGGGCGGCTTCCAGCACGGTAGTGCCCTGTGTCACGTCAACTTTCACGCCGTCGATAGTCAGCGAGACGGTCTTGAGTTTATTATCATTCAGTGCAGTCGAATCGGTCGTCATCATTCGCCTCCAAACACAATCATCATCACTATGCCTTGACCTTTACGGGGATGGGTTCTTTAGGAGCTTTAATCGGCTCGCCGGAGACCTTGGTCACGGCGCGCACCTTTTTCGGGCAGACATCGTAGCAGCTGCCGCACTTAATACATTTATTCTGGTCAATAACATGCACCATGTGCTTGGCGCCGGTTATCGCGGTAACAGGACAGATTTTGGCGCAGGCGCCGCAGGCGATGCACTTGTCCGCGTCGATATAATAAGAGACCAGCGCTTTACAGGCCAGCGCCGGACAGCGCTTTTCTTTAATATGGGCTTCATACTCATCGCGGAAGTAGCGGATGGTGGTGAGCACCGGATTGGGCGCCGTGCCGCCGAGGGCGCAGAGGGAGCCGTTTTTCACCGCGTCGCCCACTTCCAACAGCAGCTCAATATCACCTTCTTTGCCTTTACCGGCAACGATGTCGTTTAAAATGTCCAGCATCTGCTTGGTGCCCCAGCGGCACTGGATGCACTTGCCGCAAGACTCCAGCTGGGTAAAGGTGAGAAAGTAGCGGGCGACATCTACCATGCAGTTATCTTCATCCATAACGACCATGCCGCCGGAACCCACGATAGAGCCGGCTGCCGCCAGGGTCTCGTAATCCACTGGCGTATCGAGGAAGCTGGTCGGGAGGCAGCCGCCGGAGGGTCCACCGGTCTGTACCGCCTTATACTTTTTATCGCCCAAGATGCCGCCGCCGATGCCGTAGATAATTTCTCTCAAGGTGATGCCCATTGGTACTTCGATAAGGCCAGTGCGGTTGACCTTGCCCACCAGCGAAAAGGTCTTGGTGCCTTTGCTGCCCTGGGTGCCGTAATTAGCCCACCAGTCCGCGTTTTTCTGCATAATGGCGGAAACGTGCGCCCAGGTTTCGACGTTATTGATATTAGTCGGCTTGCCCCAGAGTCCCGATTGAGCGGGGAAGGGCGGGCGGGGACGGGGCATGCCGCGGGCGCCTTCAATAGAAGCCATCATGGCGGTCTCTTCGCCGCAGACAAAGGCGCCGGCGCCCTCTTTTATGTGAATATGTAAATTAAAACCAGAACCCAGGATATTCTCACCCAATAAGCCGTACTTTTCCATCTGCTCCAGGGCGACCTTTAATCGTTGTATAGCCAGTGGGTATTCGGCGCGGCAGTAAATATAACCCTCCGCCGCCCCGATGGCATAAGCCCCGATGAGCATCCCCTCCAGTATCGCGTGGGGGTCGCCCTCCAGCACAGCGCGGTTCATAAAAGCGCCGGGGTCGCCTTCATCAGCGTTACATATTATATATTTAGGCGTACCGGCGGCGTCATGGCAGAACTGCCACTTATTGCCGGTGGGGAAGCCGGCGCCGCCCCGGCCGCGCAGCCCCGACTTTTTAATTTCATCAATCACATCCTGCTGCTTCATTTTCAAGGCGCGCTGCAGGCCGGCGTAACCGCCGTTGGCAATATAATGGTCGATGGATGAGGGGTCGATATTGCCGCAGTTCCGCATCACCAAACGCACCTGAGGCTTAAGGACAGGAGAATCGGAAAGGGGCGTAATGCCTTTGATACTGCCCTCGCCGCGCGACCCCATCGCGAGGTCGGGACGGGGATTATCATTAACCAGATAGTCGCGGACGATTTCCGCTATCAGTTTCGGCGTAAGGTCTCCATAGAAAATGCTCGGTTTGCCGGGCTTGGCTATCTCGACAATGGGCTCGGCGTAGCAAAAACCGATGCAGCCCACCTGGATTATTTCCGCTTCAAGTTTGTTCTTTTCCAACTCCTGCCGCATGGCGGCGAGAACAGCCTCGGCGCCGGCCGCGATGCCGCAGGTGCCCATGCCGATATAGATGCGGGGTTTAGGGCTCTTTAACGCCGCCTGCCACTGCGTTTCGGCCTTCTTTTTAATCTCATCAAAATTCATACCATCCCCCTTGTGAGGAACGAAGATTCTATTTTTTATCCTTTATCAATTCCCTGGCTTTTTCCGGCGTCATGCGGCCATATACCCTATCGTTAACGACGACGACCGGCGCCAGGGCACAGGAGCCAAAGCAGGCGACCGTTTCCAGCGAGTATTCCATGTCCTTGGTAGTGCCGCCGTCTTTGATGCCCAGCACCTTTTCCATCTCTTCAAGGATGCGGGGCGACCCCTTGACATAGCAGCCCGTGCCGCGGCAGACTTTGACGATGTTGCGTCCCATCGGGACGAACTTGAACTGGGCGTAAAACGTCGCCACCCCAAAGACCGTGCTTTCCGGCACTCTCACAAAACCAGCGATGGTTTTCATGGCTTCCTGGGGTAAATAACCGAGTTTAAGCTGCACCTGCTGTAAAATGGGGATTAACTCGGCTTTTTCGCCGCTAAAAGATTCCAGCACCTTAGCCACTACCGCCATCATATCTTTTTCTTCCGGACGTCCGCCTTCTTTAATAATCTGGCTGCCTTTACTAACGCTCATCAATTACCTCACTTCTTAGCCTTTTTTTGCTCAAGCGGCGCAGTTTTGGAAAAATTTTCCATCAAATAGCAACTTATCTCAAAATCAGGGAAATTCTATATCTATTATTATCATTTAGTGTTTTTTTTTCAAGCTTTTGTATTAAAT
>JBGOXC010000139.1:0-4361 GCA_041478935.1 Dehalococcoidia bacterium | reverse complement strand
TGGCGATTTCAAAACGATTGATAACAACGCCGCGGCTTAATAAATGTTTCAGTATTTGCTGGGGAGTGGTCTTACCATCCAGCACAAGTTCAATATGGTCTTTGTGCTTACGCTGTTCAATAACGCCGGGCACTTTTCCCAACTCACCCTGAAAATCCAGGATAACGGCATTATTTTTATATCTTGACTTAATTTCTTTAAGGTTGCCATATAGTACCGAACGCCCTTTATTCATCATTAAAATGCGGTCGCAAAGCTCCTCAATCTGGTTCATCTGGTGGGTGCTTAGGATGATGGCTTTGTTTTGATGGCGCAGTTCAAGAAGTATGTTTTTTAATAGCTCGGTATTGACCGGGTCAAGACCGGCAAAAGGTTCATCCAGAATAATGAGTTGTGGTTCGTGGATGATGGTAACGATAAACTGGATTATCTGGCTCATGCCTCTGCTTAGCTCATCAATCTTCTTACGAGCGTGGGGCAGCATGCCGGTTTTTTCCAGCAGCTGGTTGGCTTTTTCTGCCGCCAAGTGCGGATTCATGCCTTTGAGAGTCGCAAAATAGATGATGGTATCCAGCACCCGCTGTTTCTTATATAGTCCCCTCTCCTCCGGCAGATAACCGAGTTTGTCTTTGGTAGCCTCACTTAGTTTTTCCCCGAGGATGTTAACTTCACCAGTATCCGGCTTGATAATATCCATCATCATTTTAATGGTGGTGGTTTTACCAGCGCCGTTGGGGCCGATGAGGCCGAATATTTCGCCTTGGGCGATAGAAAAGGAAAGGTCATCGACGGCAGCTTTATCCGCATAGGATTTAACTACATGTTTAACTTCAACAACATTTACCATTGGGGAACCTTTTCAAACTGATATTATAACACATTTACGAATTTTGAGGGACTCCTTGAGGAAGGGCAGTCTACTTAAAAAAGTGCGATGTGTCTTTTCTTCTTGTTGACGTATTGACGTAAAAATGTTAATCTAATGCCAAGAGATTTATCTCAAACGTATTTTATATTAAATATTAGTATCGAGCAGTAATTAACAAAAAGGTTTTTGCGAAAAAATAAATGACTAAGTTGAGAATCTCCCCGGCTTTGCTTATCGGCTTACTGGTCGTTGTATTTTTCGGTGTTTCCCTGATTTTCCGCATTGCCTCTCCTTACGGCCAAATTTTCGTCGACGACCAGATTAAATATACCCACAACGATGCCTATTTCTACATGCGTCTGGTGGATAATGCGGCTAATAACTTCCCCCACCTTACCCAATTCGACCCATATTTTATTTACCCCGGCGGGCTTAACGTAACTTCGCTCCCGTTCTTTCATTGGCTTATCGTGTTTTTTGCCTGGATATTCGGACTGGGCCACCCAACACAGCATCTTATTGACCTGATTGGCGTTTATCTGCCGGCTATTATGGGAGCATTAACCGTCGTCCCTGTTTTCTTTATCGGGAAAGCTTTATTTAACAAATGGGCGGGCGTACTGGCGGCTGGTTTGGTGGCAATACTACCAGGCGAATTCCTATCACGCTCAATGCTGGGTTCCAGTGATAATCCGGTAGCCGAGGTGTTCTTTACCGCCACTGCTATGGCATTTCTTATCTATGCCATCAAGACCGCCAGTCAGAACCAGTTGACCTTTAATCATATACTGAAACGCGACTGGAAAGTAATACTCAAACCACTGATTTTAAGTCTATTCGCGGGACTCTTTTTAGGATTTTATCTGGCTACCTGGCAGGGAGCGCTGTTGTTCGTCTTTATCATCGCGCTGTATCTAATAATACAATTCATAATCAACCACGTAAAGCAAAAATCGAATGATTATCTATGCATCGTGGGCGCCATCACCTTCCTGTTCGCACTTATCATTTTAATACTTAACCCGTTCACCACCGATGTAACTATTGCGGTGGTTTTAACCTTCCTCCTGCCGCTGGTTTTATACAGCATCTCTCGGCTGATGTCATCCAAAGGATTAAGTACAATTTATTATCCATTGGCACTAATTGGTCTCGGCGTATTAGCCGTAGTAATTGTCCACTTTGCCGCTCCTGGCATTTTTAGTTCATTACTGGCTAAACTCAAGTTCGTCTTTTTCCCGATTGGGGCGACCGCAACCACCACTATCGAGATGTCGCCGGCGCTTATGCCCGATGGCGTTAACTTCACGGCTTATACCGCCTGGGCTAATTTTACCACCAGCTTCTTTACCGCCCCGTGGTGGCTTATTATCGGTTTGATAGGGGCAGCAGTTTGTGCGTATATCTTCTATACAAGCAATAAAGAAAATAGAGGGACACCTATATTCGTCTTCTATATTGTTACTGCCGCGGTAGTGATGGGTTGGACAATACAACAACTCTTAATATCAAACCTGCAAAACCGCTACCTGTCAGACCCTGTTTATATTATCCCAGGGTTAGCGTTCATTGCATTAAGTTTCTTATTATACCGATTCATTAGACGTGATAGGAGCCAACCTTGGTATATCGCCACAGGATGGATCCTGATGATATTGGGGGCATTCTTGTTAATGATGGTATTCACAACCTACGAAAATATTCGCTATCTTGCATTACTGCCATTGGTGATTATATTTTATATCTTGTTTAAACAGCGCGAGGGTGACGAGCATCTCCGCCTTTTCATTATCTGGTCTATAGTTATCCTACTTATCCTGCTGATACAGCGTCGTTTCCAATATTATTTTGCCGTCAATATTGCGGTGCTTTCGGGCTACCTGTGCTGGGAAATTATTCGCCTATCGGGCGTCAATTGGCTAGCGAAGAAACCCGAAGAAGCCACGAAAAAAGTACTGGACTTTACAACACCAGCCCAAAAACGGGACTATTATGAGCTGCTGGGCGTAGAGAAAAATGCATCCTACAAAGAAATAAAGTCAGCCTTCCGCAAGCTCATGGCTACATATCATCCCGGCCCTAACAACCCTCCAGAAATTGTAGAAAAAATTAGAGAATTAAATAGAGCTTATCAGATTTTAACTAACCCTACCCAGCGGGCAGCATATGAAAGCACCAGACATGATATAGAAAGGAAAAAATGGCAAGGTCCAAAAGGCAAGCACGGTAATGCTTTACACTACGTAAACATTGTTTTATCCATCGTGGTGGTTTTCTTATTTGTCTTCTTCCCTAACATCGCTAGAGCGCAAGACCAATCTGCACATGCGCCTTACGCAATATCCGATGACTGGCAAACAGCCCTGCTCTGGATGAAGGATAACACACCTGACCCCATGGGCGACCCTAATGCTTACTATAAAGATTACGATGCAGTGCCGGCGGGGCAAAGCTTTGTATACCCGGAAAGTGCCTATGGCGTGATGGCATGGTGGGACTTTGGCTACTGGATTACACGCATCGCGCACCGCCTGCCTAACACAAATCCCTCCCAATCATCTGAGCCTATTATCAACGTGGCTAATTTCTTCTTGTCTGAAGACCAAGTGGCGGCGGAGGTGATAAGGAAGCTATTGGGTTCTCGCTATATCATCTCGGATTATGAGATCTCCACCAATAAGCTAGGGGCAATAATACAGTGGGCAGGTTTAGACGTAGAAAAATATTTACCGACTTATTACATTGCACAGGGCAGCCAACTATTCCAGGCACCGATATACAGTCTTGATTATTATCGTACCATGATCGTCAGACTATATAACTTTGATGGCAAAGCTGTTTCAGAAGCAAAGCCCACCGTCATTACTTATCAAATCGTGCAAACTTCTGTCGGCACACAGGTGAGAATGATATCCGACTCCAAGGAGTTTAGTACTTATCAAGAAGCTCTTGATTACATCGCCACTCAAGATCAAACAAAGCAATACGAAATCGTTGGCACAGACCCGTTAGTCAGCCCGATAGCCCTCGAGGCAGTAGAGAATTATACGGAAATTTACACCTCGGCTATATCAACCAACAGCACACAACCAGTGAAAATTTTTGAATATACCGGCGACGATTAGCGAGGCTAAGTCCTGATATTACCGATTTACTTTTTCTTTTACATTCGCTTCAATAGTCTGATATTCTAATTACTTTTTAAGTTCTTTCCAGGTCAAAGATAGCCCATCCCTAAGGTTTGTTTGCGGATGGAAGCCGAGTGCCTTAGTGGCTTTTTCTATATTTGCCCTGCTGTGTTTGACCTCCCCGGCTCTAGGGGGAAGATAGGTAACATTGCCTTTATTACCGCTAACCTGCCGGATAGAATCTACAAGTTGATTTATACTTGTTGCCATGCCGGTGGCAATATTAAAGACCTCGCCTACCGCTGCCGGCTGGGTGGCGGCAAGGATATTGCCAGTTACCACATCTCCTACAAAAACAAAGTCCC
>JBGOXC010000045.1:0-7521 GCA_041478935.1 Dehalococcoidia bacterium | reverse complement strand
TTCCCCCAAAACCTCCCCCATCCCGAGAAAAGCGGACTCTTCCTGTTTCTTAATACCAATAAATCCGGCATTACTTTAAACTTAGACACCGCCGCTGGTCTGAAAATATTCAAAGACCTCTTAAAATGGTCGGATGTTTTAATTGAAGACCATTCCGTTAAAGAGATGAAGCAACTTGGCTTAAGCTACGCCGAAGTAAAAAAGATAAACCCTTCCCTGATAATGACCTCCATCACGCCCTTCGGGCAGACCGGCCCCTTTAAAAATTATAAGGGCAACGACCTTATCGCTTCCCATGCCGGCACCGAGTCCTTCGGTAACCCCGATGAAGGCGTCAAAGAACCCGCCACTCTCCCCCCGCTTAAAGTCCCCAATCATGCGGCAGACTTCATGTCCGGTCTGACGTCTGCCGCCTGTACGCTGGGAGCATTACTCGGGCGGAAGAATACGGGGCGGGGTCAACATATCGACCTTTCTAAACAAGAGGCCGTAGCCTCAATAACCCGCCAGCAACTTGCTTATTACAGTGTCATGGAAGAGACCCCTTCCCGCGAATTCGGCAGAAAAAAGTTCGGCGGCTTTCTCTATCCCTGCCAAGATGGTTATGTGGTAATTTGGATAGGTCCCCACTACCATCTTGTCGTCAAGATGATGGGTGAGCCTGACTGGTCTAAGGAGGAGATGTTCGCCAACCCTCTGCTTCGGAATAACTATATTGTTGAGCTTAACCAGCTAATCACTGCCTGGACGATGGAGCATACAGCGGAGGAGGTCAATGCCCTGGCGCTGGAACACGGCGTTCCCTGCTCGCTGGTCCGCTCCGTTAAGGATTTAGTTGGTGATGAACAGCTTGCCTTCAGGAATTTCTGGCGGGAAATTGACCGCGCTATCGCTGGCAAACTCAAATACCCCGGGGCACCGTTTAAACTATCCGCCACCCCAGCCGCCATCGAGCGCCCCGCGCCTTTACTCGGTGAGCACAATGAGATGGTTTACTGCAATATGCTGAAATATAGCCGCGAACAGCTGGTGCGCATGAGGCAGGCCGGAATTATTTAAAGAGGTACTACATGCAAAAACTGCCGCTCGAAGGAATCAGGGTTTTAGACTTCTGCCAGATGTGGGCTGGTCCCCACGCCACCGAATGGCTGTCCGTTATGGGGGCGGAGGTCATCAAAGTTGAAACCAGCAATAGAATTGATTATATGCGCACTGTCGGCGCCCCGCCCGGCATGGCGGGGACGGGTCCCAACGTTGGTAGCGCCTTTGCATCCCTAAACTGGGGCAAAAAAAGCATTACCCTCAATATGACTACGCCGAAAGCTCAACAACTGGCGAAAGACCTGATAAAAAAATGCGACGTGGTGGCCGAAAATTTCGGCGGCGGGGTATTGGAGCGGTGGGGATTAACCTACGAGGAGATGAAAAAAATCAAGCCGGATATTATTTATTACGCCGGCTCCGGCTATGGTCGGAGTGGACCCCATAAGGAGCGCCCGGCCTACGCCGAAATCGTTGACGCCTTTACCGGCGCTACCTTTGCTAACGGCTATCCCGGCGGCGAACCGAATGTCATCGGTGTTTCGCCCTGGACGGACGGTGCCCAGGCTATCCACGGCGCGGTGGCCATGATGACGGCTCTATATCACCGCATGAACACCGGAGAGGGACAATACATCGATGCCGCCATGATTGAGGGGCATGCCAATTTCCTGGGAGAAATGGTGATGGGTTACATCATCAACGGAACTATCGGCGAGCGCATCGGCAACCGCGACGCCGTTATGGCGCCGCACGGATGCTATCCCTGCAAGATGACCGGTGATGAAGACGAATGGATTGCTCTGGCGGTTGCTAACCAAAAGGAATGGGAATCGCTCTGCCGGCTGATGGGAAACCCCGACTGGACGAAAAATGAAGCCTTCAGCGATGAGCTAAAACGGTGGGATAACCAGAAGGAACTGGATAAATATTTAGCGGGATGGACGCAACAATACGGCGCTTACGAGTTGACCGCGCTACTCCAAAAAGTTGGTATAGCCGCGACTCCCTCTTTCAGCACCAAACAGCTTACCCACGATAAGCATATCAATGCACGGGGATTTTTCAAAAAGCCAAATCATCCGGTGCTGGGCAACAAAGTCCTGGCTGGCTTACCCATCAAGTTCAGCGACTATGCGGCGGGCAATTATCATACTCCGCCCCTGCTCGGCGAGCACAATGATTATGTCTTCGGCCAACTTCTCGGTTTATCAAAAGATGAAATACTCCGCCTCACCGAAGAAAAAGTTTTGAGTTAGACTATTGACTTAAATTTTTTAATACGTTAATATAGAGTTTCGGTGCCTTTTTATCCTGATGAGGAGGTGGAGTTAATGGTAATTGGGGCAATAATAATAGCCGTTGGCGTTATCGCTTTGCTGGTAACGACGGGAACAATATCCGGTTCTATCTGGCAATATACCTGGCCGACCGTTTTAATCATACTTGGTTTATCTTTTATACTTGGCAGATTCCGCCGCTGGTGGTGGTTCAGCGGACCGCCCTGGGAACACCGCGATAAAGATAAAAAAGACTAAAAAGATAACCTCGGTCTTTATTAACAGAACTGGAAATTAATGCCATCATCGCTTTGAGAATTTCTGTTCGTTAGCACGTTCGGTTTTAACCCGTTGTTCAGCGATATCTCCGCTGCTTTCAGAGATTCATTGTGCCGTTTTAGCGGCATACCTTTATAGGAATTTTTATGCAGGATTATACTAAAAGACTGGGTGAGGCCCCGCTGGGTAGGCTGCTTATCGCTTTAAGCCTGCCTGGTATCGTCTCCTCTATCACGACGAGCCTTTATAACATCGTGGATACCCTCTGGGTAGCCAGGATTGGTCATGAGGCTATCGCCGCGTTGACAATTAGTTTCCCTTACCAGATTCTCTTTTACGCCATCGGCGGCGGTACGGGTATCGGTATCAGCGCATTGGTTTCCCGCCGTTTTGGTGAAAAAAATGTCGATGCCACCAACCAGGTAGCTGGACAAATCTTTTTTCTTGCCGCGTTCTGGGGTTTGCTCTTTATGCTGGTGGCTATCTTCTGTGCCGATCGCCTGTTGCCTCTGATGGGCGCCACGCCCGACATTTTGGGATACAGTCGGATTTACTTTACCATCACTTCCTACGGGGCACCGCTGATTATTCTGGCAATCGTCATGAGCAGCCTTTTCCGCGGTTCCGGCGACGCCGTCAAGCCGATGGTTATCATGGTGCTCGGGACCGTGATTAATATCATCCTTGACCCTTTGATGATACTGGGCATCGGACCTTTCCCGGAAATGGGCGTCAGCGGAGCGGCCTGGGCAACTTTTATCGCCCAAGCCTGTGCCGTGGGATTGGGTTTATATTATTTCTTTGCGCGTAAAACAGCCTTCCACATTAAAGTCACCCACCTCCGCCCGAACTGGCCAATCATCAAAGATATCTACCGCGTCGGCGCGCCGACTGCTGTATTCCAGATCATGGAAAGCCTGGTTTTCTTGCTGCTTAATACATTAATCTCCGTTTTCGGCTCGGTAGCACTCGCTGCCCTGGGCATTGTGATGCGTATTTCCGATTTTGCCTATATGCCGATAATGGGGGTATCTTACGGACTGCTGCCTATCATCGGCTTCTGCTTTGGGGCAGGTAACTACAAACGACTGTGGGAGGCGCTAAAGAAGGCAACTTGGGGTATTTCTCTGCTGCTGCTGGGGATTACTATCCTGTTAGAAATATTCGCCCCGCAGCTTATGGGTATCTTCACCCAGGAGCCCTCACTGCTTAACACTTCCGTTACCGCCATGCGGATATCCATGATTTCCATGGTACTGATTGGTTTTAATATCCTGGTTACGACCACGTTGCAGGGACTATCGAAAGGTGTAACGGCGCTGATACTATCGCTTATCAAGCAGTTTGTGGTATTTGTCCCCCTGCTCTACCTTTGTCGCTATTTATGGGACCTTACCGGGATTTGGATTTCCTGGCCGATTGCGGATTCCATCAGCACGGTGGTAGCTTTTGTCTTTATCTATCGGGAATATAAAAAGCACCACGGCGGACCCGACGATATACCGGCTAAACCCTGGTAAAGAGGGACGAGGGATTATTACCCCCGCCCTTTCCACCACTCCCAGAATTCATTTATGCCTTTGACGCCGTTTTCCAGCACAGCCTCGTAAATGTGCACTGATAGCAGATTATTACGGTATTCTGACAGCTGACAGACAGCCTCTTTTATCTCCAGGATATAATAGCGGGCATCTTCAGTTAATCGGCTTTCCCATAAGGGGCGTTTAGGTGCCGACCGCTCGAACTCTTCGCGGCGGGCGGTCCAAAGGTCGATTTTCCAGAACTCCTTTTCGCCGGGGCGGACTACACGCAGTCCCCAATAATGCCCCTGGTCTCCGGGATGGCGCGGGTCGGCGTAGGCGTTAATTGCACTCAAGCCCCATACCCAGTTAAGCTTCGCCAGCCTTTCGCCAAGTTTCCAGTGCTTCCGCCAGTCCGGAGATTCATCACATCGCTCAAAGTCGATGTCGCGCCAGGTCATGGTCTTCATAACGTAAGACCCAACGGGGTGGAATCCTTCCTCCTTAATTATCCTCCCCAACTCGGATTCCTTGAGCATTTTATCCGCCTCCACCCTTAAGCCGGCGTCCAGCTCAAATAGTCTTTCTCGATTTTCTTCCAACGATTTATTCATCTTTTGTCTCAAATTTAAATAGTCTTTTCGCATTCTCCGTCGTCGCTTTAGCTATTTCTTCTTCGCTTAAGCCCTTTAAGGCCGCCGCCCCCTTGAGCGATCGCGCCACATCCGCCGGACTGGACTTAAACTCTCCCTCTCTGCCCCGGGCATAGACTACTGGACTGTCCGTCTCTAAAAGCAATTGCCCCAGCGGCGTTTCTTTTACCGCCCGACGGTGTTCCTCGTGATATTCCACGGCGGGCGTCACGGAGATATAGTAGCCGCTATCAATAATGTCCCGCAAAACGCTGGATGTCCCCGTGTACCAATGAAAAACCGCTTTAGCCAGCCCTGCACTTTTTACCATGTCCAGCGCGTCCCGCCAGGCATAGCGAGAATGGATTAGCGCCGGTTTGTCATGTTCTTTAGCGATTTGCAGCAACTCCGTGAGCGCCCTCTTTTGCAGGTCTTTATCCGCCACCGCCCGCACCCTCTTATGATAGTCCAACCCCACTACCCCTATTCCCACCGCCTTATCTATATTGGCTTTTATAAATTCCAGATTGGCGTCTATCTCCGACTCTTTAATAGACCAGGGGTGCCAACCCAGCGCCGCATAAACGAAGCCCGGAAAGCGCGCGGTAATCTCCAGTGTCTTCTGGTTGGACGCTAAATCGGAGCCGACCGCCACTATCGCGACTAGCCCAGCCTTTTTTGCCTGGTCAAGGACCAAATCAAGATTTTCTATTTCATCTAGGTGGGCGTGAGTATCAATCAGTTGAGACATTTCTCCGTCCATCATACCACACGACTCCAGCTTGACGCGTTTCATCAAGTCACTTATGATGTATTGAAAGATCGGCGGCACCCTTCATTAAGGAGGCTATGTCAATGGCAAAGAAATACGGCAAATACGTAATTACGAGACCGGTGGTAATCGGCAAGTTTGGCCCGGAATATAAGTTTATCGGGGAAGAAGATTATAAATCCAATTTTACTTTAATGTTCTTGCGCATTACGAAGCCCGAGTTGATGGAAGATTATCCTCATTACCATGACTTCGATATGTATCTTTACTTTATGTCCTTCGACCCTAACCATATGGGGGAACTGGACGCGGAAATCGAGTTAGGACTGGGAAAGGAGCGGGAAATCTTTAAAATCACTGCCCCAACCTCCGTTTACATCCCCGCGGGCATGATTCACTGCCCGCTGGATTTTAAGAGGGTGGATAAGCCTATATTATTGGTTCATGCTACAATGGCTTCTAAATACGTTAAAGAGCCCGATAAAATCATCAAGGACAAATGATGCCTACTGGCAAAGTTCCTCTTTTGCGGTAACGCGGCTTACAGTGATTGACAGCCTCCGACCATAGGACTAGAGTTTAATTAACTGTAATATTATAGACAGGCGGCGTGTTAATGAGAGAGTTCCGTCGTTTGGCTTTAACGGTTTTATTACTGGTGTTATGTATATTGCTGTTTGCCTGCACCGCAACACCGGCTTCCCAGTCTACTTTTTCTCCCGAACCTTCTACATCTTCGACGTCAACTTCTACATCTACCATCTCGGCAGATTTCTGGCAAACTTTCCGGTGCCACTTCGGTTTTATGCCCGCCTTCTGGGACTATGAAAATGCCCGTGAAGCCGGCGGCGCTTTTGACCGCCCTTTCTTCGAACTTTTCCAATGGGGTAATATCGAAAATACTCCGGGGCATTTTAGCTTTACCGAAACAGACAGCACTGTTAAAGAGGCACAGGCTTATGGAATGCACATCCTGGCCAATATCCAGCCTTTTGCTTACTGGGACCAGTTGGCAGGCTACAACGACACCCAACATAAGGGCAAGCCCTACGACATGGTGGCGTATGCCAACTTTATTAGCAAACTGGTAGAAAGATACGATGGCGACAGCATTGACGATATGCCGGGCTTGACCGTCCCCATCAAGCACTGGGAACTGATGAACGAGCCGGAGTTCCAGGTAGACCCAATCTACTTTCAAGGTACCCCAGCCGACTATGTCGATACTTTAATAGTAACCTATGAAGCGGTCAAGCAGGCCGACCCCGAAGCATATATCGTGCAGGGTGGCATGGCGGGAATGTTTGAACTCTGCACTACTTTCTGGCAGGGAGTTTTAGATGCCGGGGGCGCGGCATACCTGGATATCATGAACATGCATTCTATCGGCCACGGCGAACATCTTAATATTCCAGCGTTCAAGGAGTTCCTTGCCAAGAACGGACTTCAGGATAAACCTATCTGGATAACCGAAGTACAATTTCAGCAGGCGCCCGAGACAATAAATTATACTAACGAGGACTTTGCCAGGGTTCTAGCCCACAGCTATATCTTTGCCCTGGCTAACGGCGTAGACAAGCTTTTTTACGTCAATCTTAAGATACCCTCTGGCCATAACTCCGGTATTCCCTTCGATGAACGTTCAGCTTTGATTACGAATAAAGGTGAAAAGTCGCCTCTTTTCCAGGCTCACCTGACTATTTCTAACATGCTGGGTGACCTTGACCTGGGTGGAGGCGACACTGTGGAAATAATCAGGGAAAGGGTGGGGGGCTGGTTCATCGAGGAGGGACAATACAAATTTACCATCAACGGCAAGATCATTTACGCTCTCTGGGGTGGCGGCTCGCTGCCTGCCGGGATAACCGGGCAAGTCCGTGTTATTGATATTACTGGTACGGAAACGATTTACGATGCAGCTTCTCTTCAATTGACTGATAGCCCGATATTCATCCTGCTTGACTAGCCGCGTATATACGCATTTGCGCATTTCCTCA
>JBGOXC010000154.1:0-3906 GCA_041478935.1 Dehalococcoidia bacterium | reverse complement strand
TCTTAAATTCGTCCACTACTTTTTTTATCAGCGCGGCAACGTCGGCAGGATTGGTGATGTCACCCTTAACGGCGATGGATTTTTTACCAAGTTTCTTGATATCTTCCGCTGTGAGGTTCACATCATCAATGATGTCCGTAACGGCGACGGCGTCGCACCCCTCTTTAGCTAAAAGCAGAGCAATCTGCTTGCCGAATCCTATCTGACTGCCGGCGCCGGTCACGAGGGCTACTTTTCCTTTCAAACCCAGGTCCATAGTTTCCTCCTATAAAGAAAAAATTTTTTACTGGTACATTATATAACATATCAACTAGTTAGGGAAATTTAATAAAGTGTAGCCATTAAAAGGTAATAACTAACCTTTGGTGGGGTTATGGATGGGGGAGGGAAGCATGTTTTAGCTTAGGCAAAAAGGCTGGTTTGTTCGGCAGGTGTCTTTTTCTTCGCCTGGTTTTTCCGCCGCTTCCAGCCGAGGATTTCTAAAAGGTCGCCGATGGCTTTATTCTGCTGGGCTTCGATTCTTAAAGGCATGTAAGGGTCGAAGCGATACTTAATCCGCCGCCCCTCTTTTTTCTTGGTGACATAGCCGTCGTACTCGAGGTCGTTGATGATATTGCGGGTTGCTTTTTCTGTAATGCCAACGATGGCGGAAATATCGCGCGCGGTGATGCGAGGCCGCTGGGCAATGAGGCATAATACCTGGGCATGATTGGTCAGGAATTTCCATCCCGGCATTTCTTACCTCCTTGTCCTAAAAATTTCTGAAAAAATTTTAATCTATGATTAATTAAGTAGTAATTACTATTGACAATTTATATCAGTCCTGTATAATTAAATACAGGAACTAAAATTCCAGTATATTATATCAGGAATGTCAAGTTAGAACAATAGATTTACGAAACAAACTTGACATACACCAAAAATAAACAAAATAAGGAGTGTTGAGAAACAAAAAAGTGAAAACATCATCGGTGGCCTTCAAAAGTCAAACCAGCCACACACCCGAGAAAGTCATGTCCGTAACTTGCCCGAATAACGAAACCGAAGAACCCCCCGGTAAAAACTTCATTGTAAGAAGTATTGAGGACGAACCCCCCAGTAGTACCACCAACGGTAGATACCGGTTTTTCTGGGATGTTTCCGATAGTTCCTGGAAAGATTGGAAATGGCAATTCCGTAACCGGATTACCTCTCTAGAGCAGTTAATCCAGCTGATGCCCCTATCTCTTGAGGAGCAGGCGCAAATAAAAATGGTCGTCAAGCGCTTTCCTCTATCAATCACCCCCTACTACTTATCGCTGATTAACCCCGAAGACCCGGATGACCCCATCAGGAAACAGGCGGTACCTTGCATCCAGGAGATAACTATGAGTTCGCTCGGGTTGGAAGACCCGCTCGCGGAAAAAGAAGACTCGGTTGTTCCCGGTTTGGTGCACCGCTATCCGGATAGGGCGCTAATGGTGCTCACGGATATCTGCCCTATGCTCTGCCGCCACTGCACCCGTAAAAGAGAGTGGCGTCATGGCGCTTGGACGCGTACCGACGAACAGGTTGAGGCGATGTTAGCCTATTTGCGCCAGCATACGGAAGTGAGAGACGTCATCGTTTCCGGTGGTGACCCGCTGACGCTGGCAACCAGCCACTTGGAGAGTATCATCGCTAAAATCCGGGCGATAAAACATGTCGAGATTATCCGTATCGGCTCGCGATTCCCGGTGGTTCTCCCGCAGCGTATCGACGACGAGCTGTGCAATATGCTTTCTAAGTACAGCCCTATATGGCTTAATACCCACTTCAATCACCCGCGTGAGGTAACGCCGGAAGCGGCGGCGGCTTGCGATAAGTTATTAAGGGCTGGCGTGCCGGTGAACAACCAGACGGTACTGCTCCGCGGCATTAACGATAGCGTAGAAATTCAGACCAAACTCGCTCACGCTCTGTTAAAAGCTAAAGTACGCCCGTATTACCTCTTCCAGTGCGACGAGGTACAGGGCACGGAGCACCTGCGCACGTCGGTGGACGTGGGTATCAAAATAATTGAAGGAATGCGCGGACATACCTCCGGCCTGGCGATACCCAGTTTTGTCGTGGACCTTGTCCAGGGCGGTGGTAAAGTGCCTTTACAGCCGAACTATGTTCTCTCGATGAACGAAAACGAGCTGCTGCTGCAGAACTATGAAGGTAAGGTGTTCCGCTATCGCAATCCTAAACCGCGGAACCGTAAGGAACAAGCCGTTGCCGCACCACCAGTAAGCGGAGTTGTGGAAAGTCTACTGGCGGATGCCGCTCTACCTGTTAAAGTCAAAGGAGAGGCTAATGCGGATCGGATTATCGTTCGATCTTAAAACAGCCGTAACCGAACATCATTCTGTTGAAGATGCGCTTGAAGAATACGACTCGCCGGAAACGGTCAATGTAATATCAGGCGCTTTAGAAAAAAAAGGGCACCGTGTCGTCACTTTGGGCGGCGGTGCCCAATTTATTGATAACATCCGCCGCGAGAAGGTGGATTTCGTTTTCAACATCTCCGAAGGCAGGGGAGACTACCGCAGCCGCGAAGCACAGGTACCGGCTATTCTGGAGATGTTGGATATACCCTATACCGGTTCCGACCCGCTTACTCTTGCTGTCTGTCTGGATAAACCCGTTACTAAAAAACTGGTGTCCATGGCGGGTGTCCCCACACCCAAATGGCTGATTATTACTGGCGTAAAAGAATTGACGCAGGCGGACTGGAAAGGTTTTGTTTTTCCAGTTATAATCAAACCAGCTTACGAAGGTTCCAGCAAAGGCATTCGTCTTACTTCGCTGGCAGAAAATGTCAAGCAAGCAGAGGCGGAGGTGAAGAGAATCTTAAAAGGCTATAACCAGCCGGTCATGGTCGAGGAGTTCATTGACGGCGAGGAAGTAACGGTGGGGGTCATCGGCAACAAGCCACCCAAACTAGTGGGCATGATGCGCGTTGTTCCTAAGCAGCGACCCAAGCACTTTGTCTACTCGCTGGAAGTTAAACGCGACTATGTTAATCAGGTGGACTACGAATCGCCGGTTAAACTACCGAAGTCAGTCCTGCAAGAACTGGAAAAGCATAGCCTTAATTCTTTTAAGACGCTTGGCTGCCGCGACTTTTCCCGTGTAGATTTCCGCGTCGGTCAGGATGGGACGCCTTATTTCCTGGAGATAAATCCGCTCCCCGGACTGGGGACTCATAGCGATTTAGTGATTATGGCCATCAAGCTGGGGTGGACGCATGAGGGTCTTATCGGTTCAGTGCTTGATGCCGCCATCGAAAGGTATCCGCAGTGCTCCAGCGCCTAGTCATCGTTTATAACGAACCTCAGGCTTCCCGCTACAGCACCACTAACGAAGAAAAGGCGGTGCTGGGGGTGATGGATGCAGTTTATGCCGTGCATCAAGCCCTGTTGGAACTTGGGCATGAGGTCACGCTGCTGCCGCTGGTGCCGCCCTTTACGGAAGCCCGGAAAAAACTTAAAGCCCTGAAGGTGGAAGCCGTTTTTAACCTTTTCGAAGGGTTTTGCGGCGAGCCGGAAACCGAGGCATTAGTGCCGGAAACGCTGACCGAGTTGGGGATTCCTTACACCGGCTGTCACGCCGATATCCTCAGACTTACCCTGGATAAAGCCGGGGTTAAAAAAATCCTCAAGGAAGCCGGTATACCCACTCCGGACTTCCAGGTAATTAGCCCGGAAACGTTGGATACTTTTAAGCTACAGTTTCCCTGCATCGTTAAGCCACGTGCCGAGGACGCCAGTCACGGTATTACGGCAGACAGCCTGGTAAGGGATTTTGCTGCGTTGGAGAGACAAGTCCGAGTTATTACCGAATCTTATCACAGCGGCGCCCTGGTGGAGAATTTTCTTGGCGGGCGTGAGTTCAACGCTACGG
>JBGOXC010000197.1:0-3151 GCA_041478935.1 Dehalococcoidia bacterium | reverse complement strand
GTGACAAATATAAAATGGGCGCCGCCCGCACCGCGCACTCGGACACGGTCATCAAGCAACTAGTAAACGGCAACTCGGTGATAAAGGTCTGGTTTAGCGTAGGCGGGCAGCAGATAATCCACCTCGCCAACACTAAAGAGGTGATGCAGGCGATTAACAACGTCGAATTCTTGATTCACGCCGACCAGTTCATGGGGCCGATGGCGGAACATGCCGATATCGTCCTGCCAGCGGCGCACTGGCTGGAAATCGATGATATTTTCGATATGCACCCGCGCTTTATGATTGAGGCGCATAATCGTGTGGTCGACCCGCCGGGCGAAGCCTGGCAGGACAGCAAGATATTTAACGAAATCGGCAAGCGGCTGGCGCCGCAGTACTGGTTCGAGAACGTCGAAAAGATGCTGGACTACCAGCTGAAAAAAGGCAACATGACCTGGAAGGACTTCAGCAAAAAGGTCGTCCATGCGCGGATGGGCAAGGACCAGATTTACTACAAATACAAGACGGATTATTGGAAAAAGGGCGGCGGCTTTTCAACGCCGACCGGAAAGATGGAGCTTTATTCCACGGTACTGGAAAATCTGGGGTACGACCCGCTGCCCTACTTCCAGGAGCCGGGGGAAAGTCCCGTTTCCACGCCGGAGCTGGCTAGAGAATATCCGCTCGTCCTGACGACGGGCTACCGTCAGCCATTTTACTTCTTATCGCAATATCGGAATATACCGTGGCTGCGCAGCTTCCAGCAAGACCCGGTGATGCAGATACACCCGGACACCGCCAAAGAATGCGGCGTTGAGGACGGCGACTGGGCGTGGATAGAAAGCCCACGCGGTAAAATCAAACAGAAAGCGCGACTTTTTCCGGGGATTTTACGGGGGGTGGTTATGGCAACGGCCAACTGCTTCTATCCAGAGGAGCCGGGGCCGCTGCACGGGTTGCTTAAGTCCAACCCTAACGTCTTAACGGATAATAATCACTGCGACCCGATGTACGGCTCGCCAGACCTCACCTGTCTTTTATGTAAAGTGTATAAGGCGGAAGACGGGAAATAAAAAGTGAATAGGTGATAAAAAAAGTAAGGGGCGAGGATGAACTCGCCCCTTTTATTTTGAGTCTGTCCCCTATTTGAACACGATAATGTTGCGCAGGGCTTCACCCTTAACTACTTTATCGATAGCTTCGTTGATTTTTTCCAACGGATAATGTTCGGTGATAAGCTCATCCAGCTTAAGAATGCCGGCTTTATATAGGGCAACCAGCTTGGGAATTTCTGTCTGGAGCTGCGTGGTACCCATAAAGCTGCCGGTAATCGTTCGCTCGTAGCGAGTAATCAAAAACGGCGAGTACTCCGCCATATCGGTGAACTTAGCCAGGCCGACTAATACCGTCATACCACAGGGACTGGACATTTCAAATCCCTGGGCGAAAGCTTTAGTGCTGCCTACGGTAACAAAAACGTAGTCCGCTCCTTCGCCGCCGGTAAGCTTCTGGACTTCTTTAACGGCATCTGTTTTCGTCGAGTTAATGGTATGCGTGGCGCCAAATATTTTGGCAGCCTGGAGTTTGTTATCCGAAATATCCACGGCAATGACGGGATAAGCTCCTGAAATAGCCGCCCCCTGCACGGCATTAAGCCCCACGCCACCGACGCCGATAATCACACAACTGCTCAATGGGGTTACTTTGGCTCGGTTGACTACCGCCCCAAAACCGGTGATAACGCCGCAGGCAAGCATACATGCCCTATCCATGGGCATATCGGCGGGGATTTTAACCAGCTGCGACTGGTCAACAACGGTATAATCAGCATAACTGCTGATTTTTAAATTTTGCTTCAGCGGCACGCCCTTTAGATTATGCATACGCGTTTCGGTATCCAGCGGGAATACACCGCTACAGAGGTGGCTCCGCCCCGTCCGGCAATAGAGACACTTCCCGCAAGAATACAGCAGCGATATCACCACCGGGTCACCTTTTTTGAAGTCGGTAACACCGGGACCCACTTCATCGACGTAGCCGGCGGATTCATGCCCTCCGACGAAGGGCGGCTCGCCGGGGAGTTCCCCCTTAAAGAAATGGATATCGCTGTGGCAGACGGCGGTTGCCTCCACCTTAACTTTTACCTCACCCTGCTTGGGTGGGTCTAAAGTTATTTCCTCAACAACCAGGGGTTTACCTAATTCGTAACAGATTGCTGCTTTCAAGCTATCCTCCTAAAAAGTAATATTTTTGTATCAACAGTCTATTTCGTTGGCAGAATAAAGTCAAATTTGAAATATAGTATTTGACAAAGCCGGTTTTTAAAACCTAAGATTAGTTGGAATTCAAGCTATTAAGTGAAAGGAGAACAATTATGGCTAAAGCCAGGATTTTAAACATTGTCGCTACAGAATGTGCGCCGGAAAACGACGCCAAATTCAATAAGTGGTATAACGAAGTGCACATACCCATGCTGATGAAATATAAGGGGATAAAAAAGGTAACGCGTTACAGACTTATTGAAGAAAAAGCCGCCAGACCAAAATTTATGGCGATTTATGAATTCGATACCAAAAAAGATTTAGACGAGCTTTCCAAGAGCCAGGCTTTCCGTGATGCTATCGCGGAAATGCAGGAAACCTGGAAGGGTCAGATGTTTGATATTAAGTGGGCTGTCACTGGCGAACCAATCAAAACATTTGAATAGCGGCGGCTCTAGTACGGAAAACGGTATTTCCTGCTGACGCTATTTGGCGCCGGCGTGGGAGAACGATTCTTCTCGCTGGTATACCATACCCGTTTTTTCCAGGTATAGCCTGGCGGCGCTGACTCTTAAATGCTTGGTGTTATAGTCAGGGTCGGACTTGAGTTTGCTGTACATGCTATTCAGGTGATGCTCAACAGTTTTAATATCAATGAATAATGTCTCGGCGATTGCCAGGTTAGTATAGCCCTGTGAGAGCAGGCTAAGAATTTCCAGTTCGCGGGCGGTAAGCTGCTTGAGGAAGGGGCAGTCCGGCTTCCCGGCGAACATGAAATTAACCAGTGGGGGGTCGAGGATGACCTGTCCCTGCTTAACGGCAAGAACCATCCGGCACAGCTGCTGAACTTTGTCCAGTGATTGTTTCAAGAAAAGCGCCATGCCGCTGCCGCCGCAGAGGGCAAGCTT
>JBGOXC010000049.1:0-7247 GCA_041478935.1 Dehalococcoidia bacterium | reverse complement strand
TTGTTGGTCATGACGCTTTTCTTGAAATATTTTTCCAGTTTGGCTCTATCACTGGCTGCCATGGGGATACCTCCTTCAATAACCGATATTTTTAGCCATTATATATCTTTAGAAGCAGGTTTGTCTTGTATCTATTAAGTGTTAGCCGATTTTACCTTCTCGTATAGGTTGTAGCCCTCTTTGAGCATCTCCCTGATGGGCAGCTTGAAAGGACATCGCGACTCGCATTCGCCGCATTCGGTGCAGTTTTTGGCTTTCTCCATAGCCTCCGGGATAAAGGGACTCTTCAGGTACCAGTCCGGCGGCAGACGCTTAACGAAAGAAGGGAAGGTCATAATCAACGAGATGGGTATACCCTGCTCGCAGGGCTGGCAGTAATCGCAGCGGCGGCAGAACCGCGTCCCCAGTTCCTCCGCCATTTGTTTCATCTTTTTCCGCTCGGCGGCAGTTATCTTCTGCGGGCCCTCGTAAATTGCCGCAATCTCCTCAATTTCGCGTATCTTTTCGATGCCGGGTATGGTAACGATATCCGGGAACTGCAGGAGGTATTTAAAGCAGAGTGTGGCGTCGTCGAGCATGCCGCCGGCCAGCGGCTTCATGACGATAAAGCCCATATCATATTCACGGCATAAGGGCAGCAACTCTTTCGCCGGCTCGTTAGTAATGAAGTTGAAAGGGAACATGAGGGTCTCGAATTTTCCGGACTTTATCTCCAGTTTAGCGGCTTCCATCTGATGTGAGGTGATGCCGATATGTCTTATCTTGCCGGCTTTCTTGGCTTTTTTAAACACTTTATAAAGCCCGTTCTCCGGGTCGAGGATTTTATCGAGGGTGGCTTTATCGTTAATGCCGTGGAACTGGTATAAATCTATGTAATCGGTGTCCAGGCGCTTGAGCGAGAGTTCGAGGTTCTTTTCGATAATTTCTGGTGTACCGGGGAAGGTCTTGGTGGCAATATAAACGTTGTGCCGCCGCCCCTTTACCGCCTTGCCGATGCGTTCCTCACTGGTGGTATAGCCGTTGGCCGTATCAAGGTAGTTGATGCCCAGGTCGAGGCATTTTTGCACTACTTTAACGGCGTCGGCTTCATTTAGCCTTTGTATAGGTATCCCGCCGAAGCCCAGCCGTGTTACCATCATTCCCGTCTTGCCCAGTCTTATCTTTTCCACACCGCCTCCTTTATGCTTTAGCCTCGATGCGGGCTTTCATTTCTTTATAAAACTCTTCCGGTGTTTTATCAACTGATAGCTTTTCCATGGGGCACATGTATTTGCCGTCCGGCCGCATAATGTAAGGGACGACTTTATCCAGGTGGTATTTAATATCGTGCTTTTCCAGTGTCTCGATGCCCAGCTTGCTGCCCAGTGGACTATACACCTCGTGGCAGTTGGCTTTCACCGCCAGTAGGGCGGCGCCGTTGCCCATGACTTTATCAAAAATGGTAACCGGCTCTTTTACGCCGTTTTCTCCTAGGTACTCCATCAGCGGTAAGAGCCGGTCTTTTTCCGATTTATAGATTAGTGCTTCATCCCGGTATATCCGCAGCGTGTCGTCGCTGTCCAGGAACGCACGGTATAAGTCCGTGTACATTGGTGCTACTCGGTCTGTTTTTTCGCGGTCAGGCGACCGACCGCCCAGAAAGCTAGGGGAATGGCGGTCAGCTGGATGAGCATGCCCGGCCACGCCTGCGTAACGGTATTCCAGACGGCGCTGAAGGAGGTAGCGCTGGGACCGAGGGGACTATACACACTGCCGGTAATTGCTTGCACGATAGCGACCGCGATTAAAAGAGCAACACGCCCGCCCACCATGGCTCCCAGCAGCGACCATACTACGCGCAGGTTGAATTTCTGGCGTAAAAGTCCCGCCAGCAGGCCGTAGACGGTAACCTCTATGGCTATCTGCGGCAGGACGGTTAAAACTGGCATTCCAGATACAACATAGCTGGCGAATGGCGTCAGTAAGCCCACGATAGCTCCCGTTTGCCAGCCACAGGTGAGCGCGGCGACGAAGATAAAGAAGTGCATGGGGAGATAGGTGGCGCCGGCATTGGGAATCTGGTGCACTGCCCACGGCGTCAGCACGCTCAAAACCACGAACGCGGCGATAATGCCGTAGGTCTTAATATCGGTTAGTTTTAACGTTAATGGTAAGGCTTGATTGGTAAGGGCGATTCTTTTTAACATAATAAACCTCCGCTATATGACGATATATCGTATCCTTATATTATTATGATATCTAGTCGTAAACAAAATGTCAAAACCTATTTCGGTTGTAGTTTATATTTTTCAATCGGCACCGGCAAGGTAGCTAAATAGGGTTTGCCCTCCTTCTGTTCAATAGTTATCCACTTAAACCAGTTTTTATCGTCGCGCTGGGGGAAATCCTCGCGGAAATGACCGGCGCGGCTTTCCTGCCGCATTAATGCAGCTTTGTAGGTAAATTCCGCCGCCATCGCCATGCTCTCCGTGGAATGATAACGCGCCAGGTCGTGGAAATCGTTAGCGCCCAGGCGGCTTAGCTTTTTCTTCGCATCCTGTACGATGCCCAGCGCTTCTTGCATTCGGCCCGCTTCGCGCTGGCGATTGTACTTCATTGGGACGACCGCTTCATGGACGTGGTAAGTGACCTCATAGGCATCCGTGTCGCCCTTGCGCCTCATTGGCGCCATTACTCTTTCGAACGCGTTCTTTGCCTGGTTAAAATCTATATCCCGTCGCTGGTTTTCGCTCGCGTATTTGGCGGCACCTGCCCCCGCCACGAACCCCGTCACCGCCGCTGACTGCACGCCTAAACCTCCCTGCCCCCCGCCTCCACCCGACCAGCTGTTACTCGATGCGCCGCCGGCGGCGTAAAGCCCATCCAGCGTGGTCTTGCCATTAGTATCGATGCGTAATCCGCCGCCGCTGTAAAGATACCGCGGCCACATCTCCATTCTTTCTTTAGATGGGTCGATGCCCGCCTTCTCCCGCAGCAGCTTCATCGTATCGTTGCCCATCAGGTGGGTCAGTCCCTCCACCTGGTCTTCCGCCAGACCGGCTATATCGGCGTCGGATAACCCGCGGAGATTTAAATAGATGGGCCCCAGTCCGGCTTGCACTTCCTTTTGCATGGCGTCGATAACGCGCGGGTCGAAGGTGTAGACCGAGTGCTTGCCTGTCATCAGCTCCGGGTAGTATTTCCCCATGATTTTCTCGCCGCGGGCATTCTCCAAATATAGGTAAAAATGTATGCCCATCAGCTCTTTGCCGAGGACTTTGATGCCCCAGACATAGCTGCTGGAAAACTCGGCGTTGACCAGTTGCGCGCCGACGCGGTAGCCCATCGCCGCCCCCTCCCCGAGGACGGAGCTATAGGTTTTCTCGTGCATGTAGCCGCAGTTGCCGGTGGCGACAATGACTGCCTTCGCGTTAAACAAATAGGTCTTGCCATCCACTAACCCCAGCCCGATAGCCCCCACTACTTGCCCGTCGCGCTTTAAAAGGTCGATGGCGTAAATCTTGTCCATCATTTTTACGCCCCGCCCCAGAGCTGTCTTTTTCAGTGCCACTAGCGACTTCGGCGCGTCGAAGAGTGTCACGTAAATATTCGGCCCCCAATTCAAGATGTTCAGCTTGCCTTTGTTTCTATAAAAAGTCACGCCCATGGCGGCCAAATCCATCGTGGACTGGTGCATGTATTTCCCCAAGGCGTAAGTCCAGTCCTGGTTATTAAAGAAAAAGCTTTGCCTGGTGACGTTTTCCGCCCACTTCTCCGCGTAATCAGGGTAAACGTAAGCCAGTATCCCCCCGCCGATCGGCACCTGCCCGTTCCATCCGATGCCCATTTTATCTATCAGCAGTACATCGACGTTGCTTTCCTTCGCTTTCAGCGCGGCGCACATCCCCGCCCCGCCCGCCCCCAGCACCAGCACATCTGTTGTTATGACTGTTCCTAGACTCTCTATCTTATTCATCTCTATATCCCCTAATACGGCGACACCAACTCGCCTCTCCCTCGTTCCGGCGAGACGTCGAAGCACCCCCGCGGACAAAACGATTCGCAGCCCCAGCAGGCGACGCAGTCCTTGGGGTATTGTACTATCGCTTTCTTGGCAGCCTTATCCAGCCGCAGCACATCCATCGGACAGCAAGCTACGCAGATGCCGCAGCCGTTGCATTTTTCCCGGTCGAAGTTCCTTATCGCCATATTTCGCTCCTCAAAACGCTTTGCCTGATTATAGCATGTTTACTGGATTTTTTCTGTACATTTTTTACGTTCAAAACTATCTTTATCAGCCATTTTTCGTTATACTATATGCACAGGGTAACACCAAATATTGTTGCCGGAATTTTCTTAAATTAGACCGGCATAAGACGGGGGTTGTCAGGTGCAAAGTGAGGCAAGCCTTATCCGACGCGCCCAAATGGGCGACCAGGTGGCTCTAACTCAACTATATGAAGAGAATTTTGATAGGATTTATCGCTACATAGCTCTCAAGATTGGCGATAGAACCGAGGCGGAGGATATGACGCAACAAGTCTTTCTCCATGCCCTCCAGGCTATCTCTTCTTACAGAGAAAAGGGGATGCCCTTCGCCTCCTGGCTTTATCGCATCGCCCATAACCAGATAGTAGACTACTTTAGGAAGAAGTCTAAACACGCCACGGTCCCGCTCGATGAGTCCTTGCCGATACCCGCTGTTGGCGGCGACCCCAAGCATATCGTAGAACAAAAGATTACCATCGAGGAAGTTGTGACGGCGACGAAGCAGTTGACGACTGCGCAGCAGGAGGTTATCTCCCTGCGTTTCGCTGCTGAACTTTCAATTACGGAAGTCGCCGGCGTCATGGGTAAGAGTGAAGGAGCTATCAAAGCCTTGCAGCATAGCGCCATAGTCGCCCTGCGTAAAGCGCTGGCGACGGAGTAAGTGCCATGGCTAGAGTGAATGAATTTGAAAATATCTTGAATGACTGCCTCGACCGGCTGATTAAGGGCGAGACTATACCGTCGTGCCTGGCGAGTTATCCTCAATACGCCGCCGAGCTGGAGCCCCTGTTAAAAACAGCGCAGGAAACCATAGTGGCGGCTGCCATCAAGCCCCGCCCCGAATTCCGCCAGCGCGCCGCCCATGAGTTCCAGACGGCTATCCGTAACCTGCCGGTTAAAAAAGGCTGGACCTTTAAATGGCAAGTGCGTTGGGTGCTGCCGGTGGCTATTGTTCTTATCCTGCTGGTCGGCGGCTCTGGTACGGTCATCGCTGCTACCAATGCCTTGCCGGATAGCCCTCTGTATGGCGTTAAATTAGCCACGGAATCAGTCCAGCTGGCATTCACCTTTTCTAATGAAGGTAAAGCCGAGCTTTATGCCCGGTTTATTGATTATCGCGTCGAAGAAATCGTTAAAATGGTAGAAAACGGCGATTTGGCTCAAGTTAGGCTTACCACCGAGCGCATGAATGGTCATTTGGTAGCCATGGCTGACCTGGGGATTAAGGGTAGTCGTTCGCAGATGTTTGCAAGCGGCTTCGGTCTCATGTCCGCGCCGGAAGCGCAAACCCAAACTAATACGCCCACCTCGACTGATAACGGCTCTAAAATGGGTATTACCCCGACGCCATCTACTACCACTGAAGAAACCCCCGCTCAACTTACCGAAACCGATATATTAATCCAGCATCTCTTGGAGGACATGGAAAATAACCTGCAAATCTTACAAGACCAGTTAGCAAATGCGCCGGAAGCTTTCCAGACAGCCCTGCAAAACGCGATTGACGTGATGGAAGCAGGTTATCTGCAGATTATTGACAGTCTCGGTTAGTATCGGCATGCCTCTATCTTCATAAGAATAATCTGTTACTAACCCAACCGCCTTTTTCTACGTTATATACAGTGAAAGGAAAAATACAGGAGGTATCATCATGAAAAAAATATGGTTAGCAGTAATCGGGGTAGTTTTGCTGGCGACTGTGGTGATGTTGGTTGGCTGTGCTACGGATAATAAAATTAATACCGGTAGCAATGGCAGCCAGCAAAATGGCATATGGGTTAGCGCCACGGGCAAGGTTTATGCTGTGCCGAATATCGCCGAGCTTACTTTAGGAGTCGAAGCGCAGGCAGCCACTGTGGCTGCAGCCCAGTCGTTAGCGAATAGCTCTATGGCTAGTGTTATTGCCGCTATCAAGGCGTCGGGTGTTGCCGACGAAGATATCCAGACCCAGTACTTTAGCATCTATGAAGTAACCAAATGGGATGTCGATAAGAACGAAACGGTTGTCACCGCTTACCAGGTAACCAATACCGTAACGGTCAAGGTCAGGCATATAGATACGGTCGGTGATGTTATTGACGCTGTAGTCGCCGCTGGCGGTGATTATATCCGCATTAACGGCATCAACTTCACCGTTGACGACCCCAACATCTACTATGCCCAGGCTAGAGTACAGGCTATCACCTATGCCAAGGCTAAAGCCGAGCAGATGGCTACCCTCACTGGTGTGGAGTTGGGCGATATCACCTATATCACCGAGAGCTCTTACATGCCGTCCGGCAATTACTATGATACCCGGTCCGGCGTTGCCGCTCCAGAGGTAGGCACTTCCATCAGCATCGGCCAGCTGGAGATTACCACCACCGTCACGATAGCTTATGCTATCGGGAACTAGTTAAATAAAAACGTTAGAATCTATAAAATTTAGGGAGTCCTGGTTACTCGGGACTCCCTTTATTTTTGCGTTTTTTCTTGAATGTAGCGTTCCCACTCGCTGTAAAGGCAGCCGCAGTATTGCTGCCGGTAAAGGTTCATCGGCTTGGTGATATGCCGACTGTCCGAGTAACGCTTGCGCAGGTCGGCATAAAGAAATGCCACCGCCTTTTCGCCCGCCGCTCGCTCGCCTGCTTCCTTGACTAAATCGTGCTTCTGGTGCGGGCTGATGAGTAGGGTGGTGGTGAATCCATCATAGCCGTTCTCGTGGGCGATTTCCGCTGTCTTGGTCAGCCGTAACTCAAAGCAGTCGCGGCAGCGTTCCTTCTCATGTCCCGCTACCCGCCGGAAGTACTCTATGATGTCATAATTTGGGGAGACGATTAATGGCAGGTTAATCTCCTTCGCCAGCGCCTTCATACTCTCCAGCCGCTGCTGGTGTTCCGTAAAGGGGTGGATGTTGGGGTTATACCAGAAACCGGCTGCCTCATAGCACTGCCCCCGCCAGTAATCCGCGGTATAGGCGGCGCAGTGCGCGCAGCAAACGTGAATCAGGACTTTATTCA
>JBGOXC010000222.1:0-2769 GCA_041478935.1 Dehalococcoidia bacterium | reverse complement strand
TTAAATGGGCTAACAACTGTTACATAGTCCCATACCAAATAGCTAATGCCTGTTAATGTAATCTCCCACGATAGACTAACAGCATTCCAGGTAGCTGAGTCGACGTTATACGAACTATGCAGACCTCCCGCACTATCAACCACGCCCATGGCTACTATCAAATTTGGTCCTGCTGGCCCTGCTAGCCCTGCTGGTCCTGCTGGCCCTGTGGCTCCTGTTGCCCCTGCTGGTCCTGCTGGCCCGGTATTTCCAGTTGCTCCTGCCGGCCCTGCTGGCCCTACTGACCCTGCCCCCCCTGGCCCTGCTGGCCCTTGTGGCCCTGCCGGTCCTTGTGGCCCCGTTGGTCCCTGTGCACCGGCTGGTCCTTGTGTACCTGCACAACCAACGAAAAGCGCAACGATGATGGAAGTGAGAATCACCAAGGTTAGGATTTTTAGTAATGTTTTCATGGTAGCCTCCGTAACATTTTTTTCATGTTTGAGAAGTTATTTTAAAACTATTATTAGTCTTTTGTCAATATGATATACCACTTATCTATCCACTCCCCAAAATCTCCCTTATCACCTCGGCATATGCCTCGCTGTCTTTGTCGCCCGTCACAATCTCTATCTGGTCGGCGGACTTAACTCCCAACCCCAGTTCCGCCGACCGCTTTATCTGGTCCTGCTCGAATATCTTGCCCTTGCTTACTTCCGGCGTCGTGCCCAGCTGGCGTAGTACCGCCACGCCCACGGCGTCTATCGCCACGCGGTCGGTGCCGCCCAAAATTACGTTGGCGTTCACGCGCTTGCCGATGTGCGGACCCCCCTCCACAAAAGCCTCTACCCCGTCCAGCACGATTAAATCCGGCTTATATGCCGTGTTTATCTCGGCAATCAGCTGCCGCTGGTGCGGCGAGGAGTGCAGTTCGTTCATGTAGGGGTAAGCTCCCGTCCCGGGCGGGCCTAAGCCCGGCGGCACCATACCCACGGATAGCTTGAGGGAGAGTGTAAAGTGCCCGCCGAACTGGTGTGTCTTGAGGCAGCAGGTCGTCACGATGGATTCCGCTTCTCTGTAAATCTTCGGGAAGAGGAAGCCGTCCTTCCAGTGGCTGTCCTTCGGCTTCACTAAAACCCAGCCGTCTTTAGGCATTGCCTGCAAATCTAGGATGTCGAAGCCTAGCTCTTCAGCCATCTTAAAGATGCCCTTTTTCTCCATGTTGTCGTGTGTTGAGGGCCCAGGCCCGCTGCGCTCCGCCACGGTGATTTTCTTCACGCCCATCTCTTTGAGCATGCTGATTAAAGCATGCAGCGTGTCGTAGTGGGTGGAGCCGGGGGCGGGGTCGGCGGTATTGAAATTGGGCTTGAGCACCACTGCTTTGCCCTTGACTGGATTTACCTTAAGTAACTCGATGGCTTTTCGTGTGCCCGCCGTTCTATCGGCGGTTTTTACCAGACTGATTTTGGTCATCATAAACTCCTCTATGGTTCTTCTTGTTCAGTTCAGGGTTATTTGATGCGTTTTTGCACCTTCGCCCATGACGGCGTAATGAGGAAGCTCTCCTCCATATTGTCCACCATGCGTTTGAACTTGCTCATCGGGGCGGCGAAAGCCAGCGTGTTTTTATCGACGAATGGCCGCGCCGAGGCGTCGAACATACCAATAAAAACCCTGGGATGTTTGGACTTAACCTCTAGGAAAGGATACTGTATGATGGAGCCGCAGCCGGAACTGAACGGGACAGCGACCATGTCCGGGTCTATTTCATCGTAGGTGGCGAGGGTGAATAATCCCGAAAGGACATCCGGTTCGGCATAAAAGATAACAACATCAGGATTATCTGCCGCCTCCAGCCTATCCCATCGTTTGAAAACGATGTATTTTCCAGGTGCCATGTAATCCGGTGCGCCGTTTTTCATGTACTCTTTCACCATCTCCGGCGTCTTTTTGTAGCGTTCTCCCTCAAGTTTGCCGGGAATACCGTAAGAAAGAAAATATTCGAAGTTTGGCATCAGCATTTCCCTAAAGCCGAGGCATCGTTTACCACCCTCGCAGCCGACCGCGTCAACATCGAAAGCCAGAGATTGCCCCCTCTGTACTTTCACCAATGCCCCGATGATGCAACGCGGCACCGAGCCCGGCTTGACGACCTCGGCATTAATCGGCTTATCGGTGTAATAAAAGGTGATGGGTAATGGAGCGTTATTAAAATACTTACTCCAGAGCTTTAGGAATTTTTCTTTAAAAGCCATGTCCATATCAATTACCTCCCTTGTTAAGTTTCCGGTTGTAAAAAAAAAGGTCGAAAGGTCCCCGTTTGCCGCCGCCACTCTTTATAAAGCCCAGTTTTTCAAAAAGTCGTTGTGCCCTGAAATTGGTAGATAACGTATCCAGAAAACCCTCGGTATAGCCCATCTCTGCTGCCAGTTCGATGAGCCTGCGCATGATTGCCTCACCGTAGCCGTTACGCTGGCAATCCGGGCGGATTCTTAGGCGCTTGAATTCAGCGCATTTTTCCGTTCTTCTTTTAAAAGCGCCCATGGCGACAACCTCGCCGTCCTGCAATCCAACGATGAAATCGCCGTTCTTAAGGTAAACGCCTTCAATATCATCGAAGTCAGCGTCAACACCCGGTAATCCGCGCAATCCGCCCGAAGGCTCTATTTGCGCGATACCGGCGTCGTTCAGTGCTCGACATACCTTATTATCCTGCGGCTGGTAGCGGCGGATTTCAAACATAATTCTCCTGAAAAACAACGGGCACACACGTATTATGCATGCCCGCTTTTG
>JBGOXC010000118.1:0-4989 GCA_041478935.1 Dehalococcoidia bacterium | reverse complement strand
GGAAATTGGCACGTAGTTCCTCTACGTTTCCTGTCGCCGTCCCCATCGTCATTAGCCCCTCCACCCGTATATTCTTTAACGTCACTATCGCGTTTATCAGTTCAATGGCATTCTCCGGCATGACCCCCGCCTTTTGCGCCTCCCGCCCGCTGTTTATCTCCACCAGCACCGGCATGACTTTACCGATTTGTCCGCACCTTTTATCGATTTCTCCCGCTATTTCTAAAGAATCCACCGTCTCAATCATGTCGAAAAGCTCAACGGCTCTTTTTACTTTATTCCTCTGCAGGTGCCCGATAAAGTGCCATTCTACCCTGTTGCCGATGATCTGGTAGGCGTTTTCCGCTTCCTGGACGTAGTTCTCCCCGACTATCTTGATGCCCGCCTCCACCGCCTCCCGGATTTCCTGCGGTGTTCTCGTTTTAGCGGCGGCGACAAGCTTAACGCCTGCCGGCAGCTCGGCAAGTATTTGCCCTACATTCTCTGCGATACTCACTTTAATATCTGTCTCTTTCCCTTTAACTTGCCTCTTTATTCACATTTTACTCTATGTGGTTAATGCCAACAAAACAAAACTTCCCTATATCACTGGGTGTATCCTCCCAACTTTCCCCCCCTTTAGAGTTTAGAATTTAGTGCTTCTTATATGTTAATATTAAATATCACCCTTACTCGAACAAGGAGGCTGTTCTTTGTCCCCTGCAGAATACCTGGGTATTGTCGCCGGTATCTTTACTACCTTCGCCGTTGTTCCGCAAATTATCCGTGTTTATAAACTCAAAAGTGCCCGTGAAATTAGCCTTATCTTTACCACGTCCATGTTGCTCGGCGTAGCCTTCTGGCTAGTCTATGGCATTATGCTTGGCCTTGTCCCGCTCATTATCTGGAATTCCATCGGTATTGCTCTAAACAGTTGTCTTTTATTCGTCAAAGCTAAGTACGGGCGTCAAAAAACGTAAAATGGCAGCTTATTTCCGTTTGTTTTCCTTATTAACCCTAAAATAGTCATAATTTCTTAAAAATTAGGTCGTAAAACCATTGACCAAATGAGATAAATAGTTTACACTGTTGGTATGCTTCAATCGTTGGGAGCTAAATTGAGTATTAATCTTGACTTAACCATTTCTTTATGGTGTCGGCGGATGCCTGGCATAAGTGGCCGAGCGGTGATGCTTTTATACTAGACAATCAACTTTCCTCGCTTTCCTTTTTGTTTCTGTATATTAACATATTTAATTTGATAGGATTGGGTGATATTCTAAAAAGCCTTTCCCAAATGTGATTAGGAAGCGGATGGAGGGGACATATGACTGAACAATATAAAAAACAGCGTGAACAATTAGAAATCGAATACAAACGCCTCACTGACGAATTGGCGCAGCTGCATAACAATGCCTCCAGCGCTGAAGAACGGCGGGAGGGCAGCCCCTTTGGCAAACGTGAAGAAGAAGCCACCGAAACCCTCGAACTCGAAAAGCGCCTCGCACTGGAAAACCGCGTTCGCCAGGAAATGGCTAAAGTCGAACACGCTTTAGACAAAATCAAAAAAGGCACCTATGGCCAATGTGATAATTGTGGCCAGCCCATTAACCCGGAGCGTTTGGAAGCCTTGCCGCAGGCAAATCTCTGCTTGAACTGTAAAGCATTATTATCTAAGAATGGAAAAGTTACAACTCCGCCGCGATAAGTGGCGGGATATTATCTTCTGCAGTGTCGCCGTTTTCGTCGTCATTGCTGACCAGATTACCAAGGCATTAATCCGGGCTAATATCCTTCCGGGGGAGGTGCTTTGCGACTTCGGCTTTTTCCGTATTGACCATGTTCAAAATACCGGTGCGTCTTTTGGTCTTTTCGAAGGTCACTCGCTGATTATCGTGATTATTCCCATCATCGGTATCCTCGTTATTTTGTTCCTGGTTTTTTTCTTACGCAACCGATGGTCTTTCCTCCAGAGCAATTGGGTAATCGTCGCCATGGCTTTAATAACAGGCGGCGCTATCGGCAATAACCTGATTGACCGCCTTCGTCAGGGGTATGTCACCGACTTCCTTGATTTTAAAGTTTGGCCTGCCTTTAATCTGGCTGATATGTGCATCTCCGTTGGTGTTATCATTATTGCCTATCGTCTTATCTTCTATTCCGGTTTATTAAAAAGTAAAAAATGACCAAGGGATATTCCTTTGTCGTAGACGTTACCGGACTCCGCCTCGATAAATTTGTTGGGGAAAGGTGTCCCGAGCTTTCGCGCACCCATGCCCAACAGCTTATCCACGAAGGCTTTATTACCGTTAATGGTAAGTCTGCTAAACCCAGCCTCAAGCTCAATCTTGGCGATAAAATTGATATCGTTATTCCCCCCGAACCCCCGCCCCAGCTAGAACCAGAAAATATCCCCCTGAAGATTGTTTATGAGGATGCCGACCTGCTTGTCGTGGATAAACCGGCGGGCTTGCCGGTGCACCCCGCCCCCGGCCACCCATCCCATACTCTGGTTAATGCTATTTTGAACTACCTGCCCTCTCTGGCTAAAGACGCTGATTCCCTCCGTCCTGGCATCGTCCACCGCCTCGATAAAGACACCTCTGGACTGCTCATCGTGGCGAAGAACCGCCTCGCGCAGGCAAACC
This sequence comes from Dehalococcoidia bacterium, assembly GCA_041478935.1. Lineage (GTDB taxonomy): Bacteria > Chloroflexota > Dehalococcoidia > Dehalococcoidales > RBG-16-60-22 > RBG-13-51-18. Next base: position 2,362 of record JBGOXC010000118.1, on the reverse strand, counting down.
TCTCGCAGCAATTTAAGAATCGCGTCGTTAAAAAGACTTATATTGCTCTGGTGCAGGGGAAACTCACGCCGGGAAAAGGCACTATCGAGGCTGCTATTGGCCGCGATCCTTCTCATCGCCAGCGTATGGCTGTCGTTACTAAAGGGCGAGCAGCACGTACGGAATATCGTGTTATCCGGTATATTGGTAATTATTCATTATTGGAAATTAAGCCGGAAACTGGCCGCACCCATCAGATAAGGGTGCACCTGGCGGCTATCGGCTTCCCCATCGTCGGCGATGCCACCTACGGCTTAAAGTCCCCCCGCCTCCCCCGCCAGTTCCTCCATGCCAGTAAAATAGGTTTTCACCTTCCCTCCACCGGCGCCTTCGTCGAGTTCGAGTCCTCCCTCCCTCCAGATTTACAAAAAGTCTTAAGAGAAGTCGGTTAGTCTGCTCTCCCTGCCTCATTTGCATCTCTTTAAAAAAAATGCGAAAATGTTACTAGACTCATCCCGATATATCGCGTTATAATAGAAACCAAATACACGCTATTCAAAAGGAGACTCCCATGCAGTACCGTAAATTCGGCAAGCTCGATTGGAAAGTGTCTGCCCTAGGCTTCGGTGCAATGCGCCTGCCCACCCTCGGCACCGACCAGTCTAAAATTGATGAGCCCGAAGCTATTAAAATGATTCGCTACGCCGCCGATAACGGCGTTAACTATATCGATTCTGCTTATATGTACCACATGGGACAGAGTGAGGTACTGGTTGGCAAGGCACTTAAAGACGGCTATCGTCAGAAGATGAAAGTCGCCACTAAGCTCCCTGCCCGTATGGTAGAAAAAGCCGAGGACTTCGACCGTATTTTAGGAGAGCAGATACAGAAATTAGATGTCGGCATGATAGACTTCTATCTCCTGCATGGGCTGGATAAGGTAGGTTGGACCAAGGTACGCGACTTCGGCGTACTTAAGTGGGCGGAAAAGCAGATGTCGCAAGGGAAAATCGGGCGTCTGGGCTTTTCCTTCCACGACACATTCGATGTTTTTAAAGAAATTGTCGACGCTTATGATAACTGGGTGCTCGCCCAGATACAATACAACTATATGGATGAGCATGAGCAAGCCGGCCGCAAGGGCGTGGAATATGCTGCCTCTAAGGGAATGGCCCTGGTCATTATGGAGCCCCTCCGCGGTGGTAAACTCGCTAAAGACCCCCCGCCCGCCCCCATCGCCCAGGTCTTGAAAGAAGCCAAGCGCCAGATGCGGGCTGTGGAATGGGCATTCGACTGGCTTTGGAACCAGCCGGAAATCTCCGTCACCTTGAGCGGCATGAGTGCCATGGAGCAGGTGGTAGAGAATGTAAAAATCGCCGACCGTTTTAAGCCTGGTATGTTTAAGACAGAAGACTTGGCCGTGATTAAGAAAATCAAGGCGGCCTATAAGAGCTTAAGCCCCATCCCCTGTACCATTTGCCGCTACTGCCAGCCCTGCCCCAATAAGGTGGAAATACCCCGCGTCTTCGCAATATATAACGACGCCGTTATGTACGACGATATGATGGGCGGTAAGTTCATGTACAATGGCCCCTTCGGCATCCCGCAGGACCAGCGGGCCGACCAGTGTAAGGACTGCAATGAATGCCTGGAGAAGTGCCCGCAGAAGATAGATATTCCAACCTGGCTTAAAAAAGCCCACGAAGCCCTTTACTCTGCCGTGCCGTTAGGACCTCCAGGACCCCCGCCTAAAAAAGAGGAGTAATAACAAAAAGAGGGGCGTTAAGCCCCTCTTCCTTTATCCTTAGCTTTACTGTAGGATTTTCCTATTTATACAGCCACTTCCTAAAAACGTACCGGCTGAATATAGGCATGACAACCCATGTTAAAAGGCTCACTAGCAAAGCGCCTACTACCGCGTTAAATGCCCAGAAATTCGCCTTTTCCCAGAACAACTCTATCAATGCAATAATACCGCAAGACCCCAGGAATACTCCGATGAATGTCACGATAGCCATCTTCCATTGCGGCGGCGACTCCAGCTCCGGGCATTCCGGTATTGAAAACCAGGTCTCCAGCCCCGTCGCCTCCTGCCGCGTCCTGCGCGAGAAAGTATCCGCCTCGTGCGACAGCTTTTGACGGATATAAGAAGTCTCCCATTGGTGCATGGTCGTCTCATCGGCAAAATACATAACTACATGGTGTAGTCCCGTCTGCCCCTTTGATGGCACGAGAATAGTCACTCCGGTGTTGCCGGGGGATTGCTTGGCGGCGTCCGATAGTTTCTTTACCCACTCGTCGTAGTCCTGCTCATGCCCCGGAAAGACCGTCCGGCTCACTACTACGGTTACAGCTTTCCCATCGGTTGCACTCACATTTTTCT
>JBGOXC010000064.1:0-6440 GCA_041478935.1 Dehalococcoidia bacterium | reverse complement strand
GGAGACCGCCCGCTTAATTTAACGAGAAGGAGGCAGGTACATGCCTAAACAGAAGTACGCTAAAAATATCCTCACCAAAGACCGGATGCCGCCGCCGCCCGAGCGAGATATAAAAAGTATGGAGAAGCAGGCGAAGGCGGGGAGAACGCTGGACAGGACGCTCCTGCTGGGGATACAGGACTCGATAGTGAAGGGGGCGTTCTTCGCCGGGTGCGAGTGGCTTTGGCAGCTGACGGGTAATGGGCCGGTTGCCATCGAGACGCCCCATACGCACGACTTTGATGAAATCATCGGCTTCGCCGGCTCTAATCGCAATCATCCGCGCGACCTGGGCGGGGAAATCGAGTTCTGGATGGACGGCGAGCCTTACACACTCACTAAAACCTGCTTCATTTTCATTCCCAAGGGGGTCAAGCACTGCCCTGTCGTCCTTAAGAGGATAGACACGCCTATTTTTATGTTCGAGTCCGGCAACAATACCGCTTATGAAAAGCTTAAGTCGTAACGAGGAGGATAAGAGATGCCCAAGCAAGATTATAATAAATACTTTGTGAGTAAGCCCGCTTACGAGGTCATCCCGGTGACGGAGGTGAAAGGGCGGCGGAGGGCGATGACCCTGATGAGCAATAACCTGGTGCCGAACGCCAACATGTACATCGAGACCGGCTGGGTGTTCGGCATGCCCGACCCCAATCCCCACATCCACGAGCACACACACGACTATGACGAAATCGTTATCCACCTGGGGACGGACCCCAACAACCAGGAGGAGCTGGGCGGGGAAATCGAGTTCATGGTGGGCGGGCAGCCTCTCATCATCAATAAAACGTCGGCGGTATACGTGCCCAAGGGCGTGCCTCACGGGCCGTTGACCTGGAAGAAGTATAAAAAGCCGCACCTGGAGTTCACGATAATGATTGGCGCCGGGACTTTAGCCCAGGCCGACCCGGGTGGGCATGAAAAAAGAAGGGAGAAAAAATAATGGCTAAGTGGGATAAAAAATACTTCGTGACGGAGCTAAAGGACGTGGTGGGGGGCGCGCCGTGGTCGCCTGATTTCGCAGATAACGAGGCGCGGCGCCTGCTCTCTTTAGACAGCGACGTTTTAAAGGGCGCGTTTTACATGGAGACGGCGTGGTTCCTCCCCGGCGACTGGCCGGATAAAACCGGCTCGCGTAAGGACCGCACTATAGGGGCGCACAAGCATGACTTCGATGAAACGATAGCCTGGATAGGCACCGACCCTAAAGACCCCTATAACCTCGGCGGGGAAATAGAAATCTGGATAGACGGCCAGCAGAACTTTATCGATAGGAGCTTTATCGCTTTTGTCCCCGCGGGGATAGAGCATGGGCCGATAAACATTAGAAAGATAACCAAGCCGATGTTCCACTTTACGGCGGGCATGGGGAAGAAGTATAAGGGATAGGATACAATGCCAAGCAATTCACTTACAGCGGAAGAACAATTCCTTGCTTATCACAACAAGCTGCGGAATGAAGTGGATACTGCCTACACACATTATGAAATAGCCAAGATTTTAAGAGAATTTAGTTCTACTCGCCACGCGGACTTTATTGAAGCCCAGACTTTCTTTCAAGTAACTATTGATGCCAATCTTTTTTCTGCAGTTGTGACCATATACCGAGGTTTTATAGATAAACGCAATGATTGTCTGCAGATGGATGGTTTTTTTGAACTAATTAAGCAAAATCTGGGGTTGTTTTCTACCGCAGCTTTTAAGGAACGTAAGGCTTTAAAAGGAATGGACCAAGAAGATTTAGAGTATTGGGCAAGTAAACACGTTGAAATCACTACCACAATAGTGGATGATGATGAAGAAAAAGTAAAGAGTTTACCAATTTCCAATCTCATATCCTGGCGTCATAAGAAGTTGGTACATATAGACAAAACACAAGCTTTGAACAACACCGATATAATGGAAACCAACCCCATTACTGTCAAGGAAATCGATGACATTATTATAACTCTGAACGATATATTGAATCGATATTCTATTTCTTATGGCGATGCTGAATATGTGATTGGTCTTCCACCGACTAAATATCAGATTGATTATATTATGGATGCACTTAGTTTCTTTCGTGAGTCCAGAAATAAGTAGAACTAAAGAAATCCCCCTCGTTTTTTACGTCTTCGCTAATGTATAATAGAAACACTTTTTAGTTTGTAACGGAGGGTATCATGCCCAATTTATTAGAGGGTAAGATTGCGGTAGTAACGGGGGCCGGAAACGGCATCGGGCGGGCAGAGGCTATCCTGCTAGCTAAACAGGGGGCTAAGGTGGTGGTTAATGATATCGGCACATCCGCTTACGGCCAGGGCATCTCCCACGAGCCGGCGGACGCTGTGGTAAAAGAGATTAAAGCCGCGGGTAATACGGCCGTCGCCTGCTATGATAGCGTGACCACGGAAAAGGGCGCGGCAAACATCATCCAGACCGCCATTGATAGCTTCGGGCGCATTGACGTATTGATTAACAACGCCGGCGTGGTTAAAGACCCCCATAATATTGCCGATATCCCCTCCGAAGATTGGGAAATTATCATGAAGACCCATCTCTACGGCACGTTTTATTGCACCCGCGCCGCCTGCGCGTTGATGAGAAAACAACTCTACGGCCGCATCATCAACACATCCTCGCACGTGGGGCTGGGCTTTAACGGTTTCGTTTCTTATGCCGCCGCCAAGGAGGGTATAGTTGGCTTAACCCGGGTTGTAGCGCGCGATATGGCGGAGTTCGGCGTTACCTGCAATGCCATCCGCCCGATTGCCGCCTGGCGCGGTGCCGTGGATAAAAACCCCAAGGTCGAGGTCAACCGCCCGGAGGATACTGCCGCCCTGGTGGTTTACCTGGCCAGCGAGCAGGCCGACCATATCAACGGCTGCATCTTTGAAGTGTGGCGGGGACACGTGGGGTTATTTACCGACCCGCCGCCGGTACAGCAGGTGCTTAAAAAAGAAGGCGCCTGGACCACTGAGGAATTAGCGAAAGCCATCCCGCAGACATTAACCAAAGACCGGTCGCGGGAGAAATTTTCCAAGATCCTGGAGTTCTTTTAATCGGCATCAGGACGCGAACTGCAGGTTCCATCTCTTTTGGGCAAAGCGTCCGGCAACATAAGCTAAAACAGCCAGAGCCAAACCGCAGACCAGGTCCAGGACATAGTGCTGTCGCGTAAATAACGTGGACAGGATAATCAGCACCGCCAGAACTGCCCAGACTAGTTTATACCTGGGTTGCCAGCGGCTAAGGTATAAACAAGAAATCAGCGTGTAAAACGTATGGCCACTCGGGGCAGCGTTATAGGCACGGTCGGCTTGGTATAGTATGGCAATTATTTTGGAAAACACATCGTTAGACACAATCTCCGGCCGGCTTACAAACGTCGGGAAGATAAGGTACGCCAGGTAACTTATCACCGTGGCGGTCAATATAGAAACGACATAAGCTTCGAACTCTTTAGGTTTTATGTATATCGCCGCCCAAATCGGGAAGAGCACAATTAACGCCGCCCCCAATAGATATGGCACGATAGCGGGCGGATAAAGCGGGATATTTTGATCGATGGGTAGCGCTAATTGAACGCCATCATGCATAAACCGGTTAATGGGGAAATACAGCAAAATGGCAACTAAAATAATTGCCAGCCAGCATAACCTGCGATGCGTAATTTCATGAAACCGCGATGAGACCTTATTGCCTTTGGGCATCTTGATGTTATAGTAGCATCAACATTTTTTTATTATCAAGTCTACAAAAAAGCCCACCTTTCCAGATGGGCTCATTAATCTCTTTGGTAGCGGGGGTTGGATTTGAACCAACGACCTCCGGGTTATGAGCCCGACGAGCTACCACTGCTCTACCCCGCGTCGAGATGCAACTTTAAGTATATCTTCTTGCGATGAGGCGTGTCAAGCATAAGGGGGTGAGGATAAAACACCCCAATCCCAGATTCGCTACGCTCGCAGTGACACTTTAGCTATTGCGGCAGTTGGGCGGCAGCGCGCTTGCGGTGGTCTTCCAGGTAGCGCCGGGCAAACCTGTCGCGCCCCAATATAAGGTCGGCAGAAAGTACCGCCGGCATAACCTTAGCCGCATCGGCAATCAGGGCGGTGCCGCCGGCATCGATAACCATCGCCAACCAGGCGTTATTCAATATCGGCCGGTCCGGCATGCCGAAGGAGATATTGCTGGCGCCCATCGTCATGTTCAATCCAAGCTCCAGGCGTATCTGGCGCAGCGCAGCTAGAACGTCCATGGCGGCTTTTGGCTCAGCGCCGATAGCATAGGTCATCACATCAATAATGATGTTTTCCTTGGGGATGCCCATTTTCGCGGCGGCTTCAACGATTTTATAAGCAATAGACACGCGGCGCTCGGTGCTCTTGGGGATGCCGTCATCGTCCTGGGTTAAGCCGATAACCGCGGCGCCGTACTCTTTGATTAGCGGCAAGACGCGCTCCAGCTTTGCCTTTTCGCCGCTCACGGAATTGACCAGCGGTTTACCCTTGTAGACTTTCAAGCCAGCCTCCAGGGCATCGGAGTTAGGACTATCGATGCAGAGAGGCACATCAACCGTTGCCTGAATGATCTTAATCGCCTCGGGCAAGAGTTTCACGTCATCCACGCCGGGGGTGTTGACATTACAATCAAGGATTGTAGCGCCGGCGGCAACCTGCTCGATTGCCTCCTTCTTCACGATAGAAAGATCGCCGGCTTTAAGCGCTTCGGCGAGTTTCTTCTTACCGGTGGGATTGATGCGCTCACCGATGATAGTGGTGGGGCGGTCGTAAGAAATGATGACTTCTTTAGTTGGGGTAGATACTTTTGTTTCCATATATTCTAACTCCTGATTTTATTTATATTCACCGTATTCTTTAGCGGCTGCCATCATCGCCCGCAGATTATCGGGGTTACCTTCGTTCATGCCGGCGGCGCCGGTTAAAATATAGCCGCCTCCCGGTGCGCACGTTTCGATTAGTTTACGACAGTACTCCTTCACCTCCTTAGGGGTTTTGGTATATAAAACTGACGACGGTACGTTGCCGGCAATACAGGCAGAGCTGCCGAGGACTTTCTTGGCGCGAGCCATATCGATATCCTCAAAGCTCCATAACATCGAACCCTTGGGCAGGTCTTTAATCACTTCCAGCCGGGCGCCGTAGCGTCCCTCGGCAAAGGGGAATGGCACCAGACCCTCCTCAATTATGCCCATCAGCACGCGCCGGTAGCTCGGCCAGTAAAATGTCTCGAACTGCTTGGGGGACATGAAACTCTCATCGCCCTTATGGAGGGGCATGAAGCAGAACGGTATGCCGGTAACGTCCGCCATCGCCACCGCGCTTCTAATCACGTTAGGTATAGCCAGCTCCATCGCCTCATGGAGTCGTTCCGGCTGGCGGTACATATCCATGACCATGCCCTGCGTGCCGCGCAGCATATCAGCGATGCTGTCGAAGGGAGCGCCGCCCATAGCGCCACCGCGCAGGTCCGGGACGCCGGCAGCCAGGGAATACAGGCTGATTTCCGCCACGGCTTTTTGCCACTTGATGACTTCTTTGCCGGCTGCAAACATCTTTTTAAAAGCCTCTTCTACATCCGGGGCAGCCAGCGCGGCATAAAAACCTAAAGGCGCGCCCATCATGCCGGTCATCGGGGGGAGTTTTTTAAGCGGCTCTAAAGTCCCGACGGCGCGCGGCAGCAGGGTACGCCACCAGAAATCGGCGGGATTGTTTAAAAGGGCAGGGTATTCATCCGCCTTCATATAATCCTTTTCCACATACTGATATAGCGAGGCTTTCTCCGGCAAGCCGTGTCCAGGCCACTTATGCAGGCGGTGGTCGGTGATATCCAGCGCCCTGCCGGGGAAGACCAGGCTGGGTCCGGTGTAGGCATCCATATCAAATTCATCAACAAATTTATAATAGGCTTTCTTCAGTTTTTCAAAGTCGTACATGACTTCTCTGATGGTATAGCCGGCATAAAAGGCGGGGTATACGCCGGAGGGCAGCATGCACGGCACGCGGTCAGGCTCCTCCAGCTTAATCGCTTTGATGAACCTGGTGGCGCGCTCTTTATAAAGCTTCTCCGCTTCCTTACTCCGGAACTTAACGTTCGGAGAAAGCCAGCGCTTAAAGCGCTCTTCGCGCTTTTCCTGCCAGGTCATATCTTTCCATTCTTTATTAGCTGCCATATAGCATCTCCATTATTATGCCTTAATTATATACTCTCCCGCATCCGCTAAAATGCTGATAGTACAAGACACGATATCCAACCTTTGGTGTTTGTATCTTGGATATTGGTTATTTCTAATACTTGCCGTATTCTTTAGCGGCATCCATCATAGCGTGGAGGTTCTCAACCTTGCCCTGGTCCATGCTGGCGGCAGCGGTAAGAATATAGCCCCCGCCGGGCGC
>JBGOXC010000244.1:0-2503 GCA_041478935.1 Dehalococcoidia bacterium | reverse complement strand
TGGCAATGCCCTTGGCCTTGATGATATTATGCAGGAAAATATCTCTTATCTCTTTATTGCATGGCGCGGTGTCTAATACGCCGATTTCCGGCATGACGTTCTTGGTAAAGATGACGCGCTTGCCGCTATCTTTGAAAATCATTTTTATGGCGTCGTAAGTCGTTTTGTTACCGGCGACGATGATATTATTGAGTTTTTCGCCGGTCATGGCCAGCATTTTGGCGTTATGGATAATAACTGCTTCGTCGCCGCCGTCCGTCCCGCCGGAGAGCAGCAAAATATCTGGAGAGAGCGATTCAATGATGCCGATTTCCTGGCTGGTCAGCTTATAGGAGTAACGCCCCACCACTTTTGCCCCCGCCCCCAGCGCGGCGAGGTTGGCGGCCTGACTCGTTAACTCCGGCACGAAGCCGATGCAAACCATCCGCAGTCCGCCGGCGGCGCTGGAACAGGCTAGCGACTTTTTTTTATCCAGATTGACAATGCCGGTTTTAGTTGATATTTCTATAAGGGCGGCTTCCAGTCCAACGGTAATATCTGTTTCTACGGTGGAGGGCACGCGCGCCGCCGCCATTACCTCAATTTTATCAAGGTCTACGGCGACCACCTTGGTAAATGTGCTCCCGAAGTCTATCAGCAGCCTGATATCATCCATAAAAAACCAACCTGTCATTGCGAGCCATCCCGACCGTAGTCGGGAGGCGTGGCAATCCCTATGATATTATTAGGTGTTTTATGGAGATTGCCACGGTCGCTACGCTCCTCGCAATGACATAATAAATTTTTAAATTTTACCTCTGGATGTTAAATCCTTCTTCAGGTCTTCGATACCGATTTCCGGCTCGATGCCCGGCGGGTAAACCCTGTCAAACCCCAGCGCCTTAAACTTTGGTTCTATCTCCTTAGGGTCGTATCTGCCGATGACCAAATTCCCGCCGATGTAAAGTAGGACATCCTGCAGCCCCGCCTCCATGCGCTTTTTATTAAAATCTTTTAAGTCCAACTCCGCCATGCCGTAAAGCGAGCTCATTAAAATAGCGTCCGCCTTGGTTTCCTGCGCCACGCTGATAAACTCCTCCGGCGTTACCTGTATCCCCAGCTCCACCACCTTAAAGCCGGATTCTCTTAACGCGCGGGATAAAACCTTCGTGCCGATAACGTGGGCGTCCATGCCCACGGTGCCCGTGATTACCGTTGGTACCTTATTCATAGCGTCTCCTTATTATTTATCATAAGGCGGCAGCCCCACGATTTTCCCTTTACTGAAGCTCCACAGGTCGCGGACGGCGGTATGATAGTCCGCTTTTTTCCCCTCCAGCTTTTCACGCTCCGCGATTTTGCCGCGGTGGAACTCCTTGAGTTGCTTGGAAAAGGGTAGGTTGCCGAACTCCAGATAGCGGCAGGCGCCGTGTTTATCCCTAACCCCCAGCACCTTGTCTTTGACGGTCATGTTGGGGCTCCACGGCGAATCGAGCACACCGGACTCCACCGCTTTAATCGTGCCCTCGATAATATCGCCGTCGCCGAGGTCGAGAATTCTGTCCAGTATCGCTCGCACCTCCATCTCGGTTATCTTTTCTTCGACTTCCACTTCTTTTATTTCAAAATTAATCTGCTGCTCCCTGACCACGTCGAAAATCCACTTCGCGGCGCGATAGCTGACGGCGTTCGTGTCTTTATTGGGCACCCCCGCCGCCTCATCAATACTCCGCAGGTCGGTAGCGTTACATTTACATAGCGCCCCTACCATGGCAATATAACAAAGGTAGGCGAAAGCCCCGCCCATATCTATCGCCACCGGGAAGAGGGGGGTCTGGGCGGGACAGCAGCCGGTTATCATTGTGTCCTTATAACCGAACTTGTCCAAATATTCCCTTATTAGTCTTGGCGTCAGCTTTATCCAGGCCATATCCTGCGTCATGTTGCCCATGCAGTGCACCAGCGGGTAGAGTGCCTTTTGCCCCTGCTCCGCCGCCGTGAGTGCCTGGAGGATTAAGGTGACGATGTTCACGCTTAACGGATAGGGCGCGCCGGGTAGCCATCCGTGCAGGTCGGTGCAGAGTATCACCCCCCTATCGGCGTACCAGCCGGCGACGCGCGTGCCTTTCTGCCATTTTTCTACCAGCTCCCTTATCGTCATTTTCTTGGAATAGGCGCCCCAGGTGATGAACTCCAGACCGCATTCGTACGTCGTCAGCCCGGCGGCGATGGCGATTTCACTGCTGATGCCCCGCGGACTGAACGCGGCGTCCACGCTTTCCACCAGCTTGCGCGTCTTTTTCACGCCCTGGTTGATGATGGGGTAGCCATTTAGTAAAGCTTTACCGGTGCGGTTGCATTCCTCCAAAATCCCTTGCACCTTCTCAAATTGTCCCAGCCGCGTATAGCTGTCGGTGGTCACCGGTATGAGGACGACGCCCGTTTCGCGCAGTCCCTGGCAAAGCTCAATCATTTTTTCCAGGACGGGGGTGCCGGCGCGGGGGAAGACGCTCATCCTGCCTTC
>JBGOXC010000087.1:0-5711 GCA_041478935.1 Dehalococcoidia bacterium | reverse complement strand
CTAACGTCAACAGTTGCCAACTATTTGACAACATGGAAAACACAATGACATAATTGGTGAAAATCGTTCTGCGCTACGCCCGCAGAAATGTCCCACCAAACTAATCGAGAGAATGGGTTTATGGCTGAAAAAGACTTAACCAAGGGTAGCATCATTGGGAACCTATGGTCATTCTCGTGGCCGATAACGGTAAGCACGACGGTAATGATGGCCGGCCCGATTATCGACATGATATGGATCGGCAAGCTGGGACTGGCGGAAATAGGCGGCGTGGGTGTTTCCGGCATCATCGTCTCTCTAGTTAACTCATTAATCATGGGTCTTTTCACCGGCTTAAGGGCGCTGGTAGCCCGCTTCGTAGGCGCCGGCGATAAAGAGCAAGCCAACCATATAGCTCAACAGGCCTTCGTTATAGGTGCTGCGCTGTCTTTAGTCCTAGCGATTATCGGCCAGCTATTCGCCACGTCGATTATGAACCTATGGCAACTAGAACCGGATGTAATCGCCGCGGGAGCTACCTACATGCGCATCGAACTCATTGGCATTTTCACCATGTCTTTCGGGGCACTGGCACAAAGCGTCATGCAAGCCTCCGGTGATTCGCAGACGCCGATGAGAATAATCGTTGGCGAGAGAATCTTCCATATTATATTATGCCCCTTCCTCATTTTCGGGTGGTGGATTTTCCCGCAGATGGGCGTTAGCGGCGCCGCGCTTAGCGGCGTCATCGCCCAGGGTATTGGCGGAGCCATATTGCTCTGGATACTTTTCCAGGGGCGGACGCGCCTAAGACTTACGCTGCGTAACTTCAAGTTTGATACCGGCATCATCTGGCGCATGATTAAAATCGGCATCCCCTCGGCTCTGGGCAGCATCCACCTGAATATCGGCAGTATCGTCTTCATGTATTTTATCTCGCCTTTCGGGACACTCGCGGTTGACGGGCATAACCTCGTTTCGCGGGTGGATATGTTCGTGTTGCTGCCCGCCATCGGGCTTGGTTCGGCGGCGGGTATCCTGGCCGCGCAAAACATCGGCGCCAAGCAGTTCGAACGCTCCGCCAAGACGGCATGGATAGCTATCGGGTGGCTCACAGGAATCATGGCTGTTTTTTCAGCAATCATCTGGTTTTGGGCGGGGAGCATTATCGGAATTTTCAGCCCAGACCCTGACCTCATCGACCTTGCCAGCACCTTCCTCAAGATACAGATAGCCAGCTATATGTGCAACGGGCTGATGTTCGTGATGATGAACGTGATGAATGCCGTGGGTGACACCTTGATAGCCTTTATTATCGACCTGGTGACAATGTGGGGGATAAGGGTGCCTTTAGCTATTCTTTTACCTAAGATTGCCAACCTGGGGGTTTATGGTGTACGCTGGGCGCTAGTGGCGGATACCGTTTCTTCGGCTATAATTTTTATCATCTATTTCAAGTCGGGACGATGGAAGAGGAAGAAGATATAATATAATATTCTATGCCGCCGAATATCGTGCCTGATATTATCGGCGTGAGAAGGAGGTCTTTTATGGTAAAGAGAAAAACGGACTATACAATATTCGATGGGTTTAAATTCAAGTATAAGCCCGTGGGCGTTAAGTACTCTATGGAAAAACCGAAGGGCATCAAGCAGACGCCAAAAAGCCTGGCGCTGTGCGAACTTTTTAAGGAAGCGCAGACCAGCCAGCCGTTTTATGTGGCCAAAGAAAACGTGCAGTGCGGGGAGCAGGTTCTAGGTTTCGTGGAATACCCGACCATCATGTACAGCGGGCAACTAGGACCGATGTTTTCCATGTTTAAAAATCCAGGTGCCAACCGCAGGATTTACGACTATGTGCCGCACCTGCCCAAGGACTCAGTTAAATACATCACCCACGCATCCATTGATAAAATGGATTTTGAACCAGATTTACTGATTTTTACGGCCAGCCCCAGCCAGGCGGAGGTTTTACTTAGAGCCAGCAGCTTCTCCGACGGCAAGATGTGGCATGCCAAAGGCACTACGTGCCTCGCCTGCGCCTGGATTTACGCTCACCCATATTTAAGCGGGGAGATGAACTATACCGTTAGCGGTCTGGGCTACAGCATGAAAGCCCGCGGGGTCTTGCCGGATGGTTTGATAATCATCACCTTCCCCTTCGATGCTATTTCGTCCCTGATGGAAAATCTGAAGGAAATGGAGTGGGAGCCTTACTGGTTTAAACTGGGGAGGGAGGGCTTCGTTAAAGAGGTGAAGAAGCGGAGCGGGGAGCTGGCGAAAAAACTGGCGGATGCCTAGAGTTTAAAGATTTTCTATTCAAAACAATAGAGCTTGCCGTCCATGGAACCGATATACAACAAACCATTATCTACGGCGGGCGAAGATGTAATTTCACCCCCGGTAGCGTAATCCCAGAGTAAGGCGCCGGTGGTTCTATCTACGGCGTAGAGATGTCCGTCTTCACTACCGACGTAAACAACCGTGCCAGCCACTGCCGGCGAAGAGACGACATCGCCATTGGTAGGAAACATCCATTGCACTTTGTGGCCGATAAGGTCTACGGAGACCAGTTTTGTGGCCGAACCCAGATAGGCATAATCACCGGCTAACGAAGGCGAAGAAACAGACCTGGCGTCTTGCCCCAGCGAGATATCCCAGATAAAACCGGAGCGAGGTGAAGGTTTTGGCATCAAACCATAGGCATAGAGCGTATACCAATATTCCCGGAGTTTGTTTTCCTGCCACCAATTCCTTGCCATGATATCCATCGCCAAAAAAAGTCCCCGACCATCGGTAAAATAGGCAACACTGTCTTTAATCGCCGGTGATGAATAGATGGGAGTTAAAGCCTCGAACTGGATGCGGACGCTGCCGTTCTTAGCATTGAAGGAATAAAATAGCTGGCCAACAGAACCCACAACGACAATACCCTTGGCGACAGCCGGTGACGCAGTTATGGGGCCTTCGGTTTGGACATGCCAGAGTTCCAAACCAGTAGCCGTATCCACAGCATAAAAATTATAGTTATCACAGCCGAAATACACCACACCGTCGGCTACGGCCGGAGACGAACTGACACTCGAATTTGTAGCGAACGACCAGCGCTTTTCGCCTCTAACAGCATCCAACGCGTAAAGATTACCATCGCTAGAACCACAATAGACGACACCATCAACGACTACCGGCGATGATTCTACCCAGCTGCCTGTGTGAAAAGCCCAAATTTTCTCGCCGGTAATGGCATCCAGCGCGTAAAGATAACCGTCTCGAGAGCCAACATATACCTTACCGTCGTAAACGGCTGGAGATGAATGGATAGCGCCGCCGGCGGAAAATGTCCACTTGAGCTGGCCCTGCGGCAAAGTGACATTATCGCCAGCATTGCCGGTATGAAGCAGGTCGCGGCGGAACATCGCCCAATTATCATCCTGGGGGGAGGACTGGGCATCTTCCGATACCTTGATAATCAGGTCGGTACACTGGACTAGTCCCATCATGGAAACAATCAGGCAGAATACCCCAAGAACGCTAAAGATGATTATCCAACGCCGTTTTCGCCGCGCCTTTCTTTTTGCGTCCAGTGCGTCACGTGTTTCGTCCATGCTTCACTCCAAAGAAGATGATATTCTGAATACGCTAATCAAGTCAATTTAACAGGCATAAGCTAACGCCAAGGCATAATCCACCGGATAGAATGTCCTTTTTAACCCCGTATTATTGGGGTTTACTAAGGGGTGTTACATCCAGGTTGTGTTCCCAGGGACTGCGGGAGACGTGCATCACCACATAGGTGCTGGTCCTGGTGATATCCGGGACATTGGCGATAACGTTCTTAACAAATTCATCAAACTCATGGGGGGTGTGGAATAGAAAAAGCCCAATAATATCAAAATTGCCGGTGCACCCGCACAAGTAATAGATGTTAGGGTTTTTTATCAAGAGCTGTTCCACCTTTTCGGCAGTGCCAACTTTCACTTCAATACACATGACACACATAAAATTGAGTCCAAGCCGTTCCGGGTTGGGGATAGCGCTTATTTTCATCGCGCCACCACTCACCAAACTTTTAACCCGATTGCGTACCGTTCCTTCAGATATTTTTAGTTTCCTGCCGATTTCGCGGAAACTTTGCCGGGCATCCTCTTGAAGTTCTTTGATTATTTTCTGTCCGAGTTCATCCAGCATGTCGTACCTCCAATTAGCCCCAGTGAAACAATTACTGATATAATACGCATCTTCACATAGAAATGCAAGTATTAATTTTACATGCGTAAGGAGTTGAGGGAAAAAGGGGGATTATATCTAATTATACGAACACTGATTAAAAGGTGGATTTTTATGTTAGTATCAGGATTTAATCATCACCAGCATCATCTTAAAGCGCTGCGGGGCTTTTAAGGCGTGGGGCTGGTTAGCCGGCATGATGACCATCTCTCCCTGTTTGACCATGCGCGGCTTATCGGCGATTGTCACTTCGGCAGCGCCGTCTAAAATATAAACCATCGCGTCGAAGGGGGCGGTATGTTCGCTTAAACCCTGCCCTTCATCGAAAGCGAACAGCGTTAAAGTGCCGGCCGGTTTATCAATTATCGTCCGGCTGACGATGGCACCCGGCTGGTATTCTACTAAATTTACCATCCCCACCACCTGCCCAGTTAAATCTTCCGACTTCATTTTTCTTCTCCTTGATTGTTTAGTAATATTTTACCATTGACCACCAAATCAGAATAGGATTATAATCACATATTCCACCATATTAACACCAGAGAAGGAGTCGATATGCCGACGAGGAGGACTGATATGGAAAAGAGGCGCCTAGGTAGAACCGAGCAGATGAGCAGCATCCTGATTTTCGGGAGCTTTGCTTTGTTTCGTATTAGTCAGAAAGAGGCGGACACCGTTATAGAAATGGCGCTGTCAAACGGCATTAACCAGGTAGATGTCTCGCCGTTTTATGGGGATGCCGAAAAACACCTGGGCTCGTGGTTTAAAAGACACGGAAAACAGTTTTTCTTGAGTTGCAAGACCGCTGAACGGAAGAAAAAAGGCGCGTGGGAAGGCCTGCAAAGGTCGCTGGAAACACTGCATGTCGACCATTTTGATATTTTCCAGCTCCATGGCGTCGATGATATCAACGTCCTCAAGGCTACTCTCGGTCCCGGCGGTGCGATGGAAGCCATCCTTGAGGCTAAGGCGCAGGGTCTGGTGCGCTTTATCGGCATCACCGGGCATAATCCGCCCGTGCACAACCAGGCATTACAATTTTTCGACTTTGATACCGTGATGTTTCCTTTAAACCGGGTGCACGCCGCCCACCCTACTGACTGGAACGATTTTAAGCCCCTCCTAAAGACCGCCCGACAAAAGGATGTGGGTGTAATGGCAATAAAGTCCATAGCCAAGCGCGCCTGGGAAGGCGAACAGGCGAGAAGACACCATAACACCTGGTACGAGCCTTTTAACGATGCTGAAGAAATAGAAAAGAGCTTGCGGTTCACTTTAAGTCAAGATATCACTGCCGCCGTACTTCCCGGCGAGCTATCAATCTGGCCGATAATGATAAATGTAGCACAAGAATTTACGCCCCTAACTGCTAAAGAGCAGCAAGACGTGATGGCGGGGGTTAAGCAATATCAGCCATTAGTCGGTCCGCGGATGGACTAGTTTATAGAACGAAACATCTTCAAATCGCGCCTGCTAATATGCTATTCCGGTTTCTTCCATAGAGGG
>JBGOXC010000015.1:0-10002 GCA_041478935.1 Dehalococcoidia bacterium | reverse complement strand
TTCTGAATGTTATTTAAAACTCGACTCTATATCCGAAAAAGACAATATGGTATCCTACCTCCCGCCGGCGTGGATAACCGAGCAATGGCTTGGAATCGGTCTTCATCTATTATCGGGCTGTATAACGAATTTCCCCGAAGGGGCAGAGACTCAACAACAAGATATCCGTGAAATAGGCCCGATGATGATTTTTTATAACTCCCGTCTCTGGGAGCGGCAAGCCAGCAGCGTTCAGTCGAGAATTCAGGGCGCTGATTTTCTAAAAAGATTCATCTACCGCATATTTCTGCCGATAGGCTATAGAGTAGCCGATTCCAAATTTAAAAAACAGAACCCCGGACTGATATATAAAATACTTTATGCTCTGGGTGACTTGCTGTTATTCAGGGCTATTCGTGATAGCCTGGGGTTGGTTAATGCTAAAATTTGTTATTCGGCCGGTTCTTCGTTAAGCCCGAATATTATAAGGTTCTATCACGCTTTAAACATACCATTAAAAAGCCTCTACGGTTCCACCGAAGGGGGTGCACTGACTGGTGCCCGTAACGAAGATATCCTTCCTAAAACCGTCGGTCCGTTGCACCCAAACATAGAATTGGAAATTAGTGAAGCCGGCGAAATTTACAGCCGGCATCCTGGTACATTCCTCGGATATTATAAAAAACCTAAAGCCACTGCCGCGGTACTGAAGAACGGATGGTTCCATAGCGGCGATTGCGGCTATATGACCGAAGAAGGCCACTTAATATTCATCGACCGTCTTCAGGATATCGTCCAGCTCAAGTCCGGAGAAAAACTGGCCCCACAAGATGTCGAAAGCCGCTTGAAATTCAGCCAGTATGTTAAGGATGCATGGGTAATAACCGGGCTGAAAAAGGAATATGTAACCGCAGTCATAATCATCGATAATGAAAGCGTCGGTCCATGGGCGGATCGACACAAAGTAACCTATACCACATACAGCGACCTTGCCCAGAAACCTGAAGTATATAAACTGATACAACAGGAAATCAGCAAAATCAATCAGAGCCTTCCGGCTGGATGCCAGATTAAAAAATTCGTCAATTTGCACAAGGAATTCGACCCCGATGAAGCCGAGCTAACCCGAAATCGTAAACTACGGAGGTCATTCTTAGTTCAACGCTACCGCAAGCTCATTGCAGCGATATACGGTGGACGTAACCAAGTGACTTTGGAAACTCAGGTTAAGTACCGCGACGGCCGGATTAGTTCGGTTAAAAATAATATCAGCATCCAGAATATTGAGGGGGCTAAGCGATGACTTTCTTTTTACAACTAGTTATCACCGGCTTTGGTTTAGGTATGGTTTATGCCCTCATTGCCATTGGTTTTGTTATCATTCTCAAATGCTCCAAAGCTTTTAACATCGCTCAAGGTCAGTTTGTGATGATTGGTGGCTATCTTGGTTACACATTCCTGATTGACTTTCATCTACCGGTCTGGGCTGCTATTTTAGCCGCCATCGCTGTAGCCACCTTGATGGGCATGTTGATAGAGCGGCTAATGTTACGTCCGCTGGTCGGTCAATCGGTTCTGGCGATTATCATGATGACGATTGCCCTGGGAACGATATTGGATGGCATCGCGACCTTGATTTGGGGTGGTGAATATAAGACATATCATGGAGCACTACCGACGATAACGCTGAAGGTTGGGGATTTATCAATACCACCGGAAACGTTGATAGGCATCATTGTCTCTGTTATCGTCGTCGTGGCTCTGATGATTTTATTCCGCTACGCTAAAATCGGTCTGGCGATGCGAGCCACCGCGGAAGATGAAAAGGTTGTGCAAAGCGCCGGCATCAAGGTAACGACGGTATATACCATCTCCTGGATTATCGCCTGTGTGGTCGGCGTCGTCAGCGGCATAATTCTCGGTGGCGTATCCGGCGTTATGGTCTCCATGTCTGAAGTCGGGATGAAAGCCTTCGCCGTGGTGCTACTGGGTGGGATTGATTCAATCGGCGGTGCGATTCTTGCCGGCATTATCATCGGCATACTCGAAAATGTTGCTGCAGGCTATCTGGACCCCCTCCTGCCTTCGGGTGGCGGCTTGGCTAACGTTTTCCCCTTTATCGTGATAATTATTGTTCTTATCTTTAGGCCGCACGGTCTGTTTGGTTTGCGGAGGATAGAAAGGATTTAGTCATGAGCTTACCCAGCGGTATTTTTCAAGAGAGCTACGGCCAGGATATGGCCATCTTCCGCACCAAGCTGCAATGGATTTTATTGTTAGCCTTCCTCGTTGTGCTCTTTACTATGCCGCTGTATGCCAGCGATAAAATTCTAACTATCACCACTATGATGGGCATCAGCATAATCAGCGTTCTCGGGCTAAATATCCTGACCGGATATTGCGGACAAATTTCACTCGGCCATGCTGGTTTTATGGCTGTCGGCGGCTATGTTTCCGCCATCCTTACCGCTAAATTAGGATTGCCCTTCTGGGCAGCATTGCCCTGTGCCGGTCTGGCGGCTGGATTTGTAGGCATCATCTTTGGCCTGCCTTCGCTGAAAATTAAGGGTTTTTACCTGATTATGGCGACTGTCGCTGCCCAATTCATCGTCATCTGGCTGATTCTCCAGTTCCGTGATGTTACCGGCGGAACAGATGGTCTCGCTGTACCACGACCGGAACTCTTCGGTTATGTTATAAAGACTAAAGGCGCCTATTTCCTGCTGGTGATGATAATCGCCTGTCTGGGGACATTTTTTGCCAAGAATATCGTACGAACCAGGGTAGGTCGGGCTTTTATCGCCATCCGCGATAATGACCTGGCAGCTGAGGTGATGGGCGTCAACCTGTTATCTTATAAATTACTGGCTTTCTTCATCGGCTGTGTTTATGCCGGTGTGGCTGGTTCGTTGCTGGTACACTACTTTGCCTTTGCCGATACCAATATGTTCCCCTTCGGCGATTCGGTCTGGTATCTGGCGATGTTGATCGTTGGCGGTATGGGCAGTACTTCAGGAGCGATTTTTGGGGTTATTGCCCTCAAGCTACTGGATGAAGCGATGACTCTTGCTGGACCGGCTTTGGCTACAGCCTTCCCCGCCATCGCTGCCCAGGCGGCTGCTTCGTTAAGCCTCATCATGCGAGGCATCGTAATTGCCATCTTCCTGATTTTTGAACCCAGGGGCTTAATGCACCGCTGGGAACTGATTAAAGCCTATTTCCGGCGCTGGCCTTTTTCGGTCTAATAAAATGAATAAGTGAGAAAGGAGGTGGATGTATCAGAGAAAAGTGTAAATTGTGTCCCATTAAGACAATTTATCAATCAGTAAGGAGGAATCATGAAAAAAATTAATTCAATCGTGGCTATCTTATGTGCCGTCATGCTGGTAGCTTTATTAACACTCACTGCCTGCGGTGGCGGAACTACAAACAATAAAACACTTTACATCGGCGGGACTTTCGCACTGACCGGTGCTTATGCTGAAGACTGTGCCGCTGTTCTGGCTGGCTTCCAGGATTATGCCAAATATGTAAATGACAATCACATTATCGCTCCCTGGTATACAGACAGGACATTGCCCGATGATGTAACCATTGAGGTTCTCTGGGGAGACGACCAACTTTCGGCTGATAAGGCATTATCTATCTATGATGACCTCAAGTCTAGAGGCCTATTGGTGGAAAGAATCACCGGTTCGCCTGAAGGTTTAGCTTTAAAGGATATACTGAACCTAGACCGTGTGGGTGCTACAAGCCAATCTACTACACCCGCATATCTATCTCCGCCTGAGACCATCTTCACTAACGCCCCAATTTATACCGACCAGATGGCTGCCGCCGCCGAATGGTTCCTGGAAAAATGGACGGCTGCCGGCAATACTGCTAAACCCAGAGTAGCCTATCTTACTGCCGATAGTTCGCTGGGGCGCGGTATCGTTATACCGGAAATGCAAGCTTATCTGGAAAATCTCGGCTATGAATTTGTCGGGAGCCAGTTTGTACCCATGGTACCAGCCACTCCTCCGACCACCCAGTTACTCTGGTTGAAGGATAATAACGTTAATCTAACGCTTGGTTGTATGATTAACCCCGGTTCCCAGCCGACCATTAGAGAAGCCGTTAGGCTCGGCATGGGTCCGGACCTCGATTACAAGATAACCTTTGTTTTTGCCAACCCCTCTCACCTCCAGGTATTCGTACCGGCGATGGGCGAACTGGGCAATGGCGTAGTTGTCACCGGTGACTTTGTAGCTCTCGATGCCAACGTCGCTGGTGTTCAATTCGCTAATCAACTACAGGCTACATATCGCCCTAGTAATAAAATCTCGCATGTCATGTATCTAGATGGCGTTCTTGAGGCAATGACCCAGGTTGAAGCGCAAAGATTAGCCCTACAACACACTACAATCGATAAATTAACATCTCTTGACATTCTGGAATACGGTTACTATAAAATCACAAACTTCAATGTGGGTGAAATCACGATTAGTCCGTTAACCTACGGACCAGGAGATGTCGAAGGCGTTGATATGGTGCGCATTCAGCAGGTTCAGGACGGAAAAATTGTTGAAGTCGGTTCCTATCCGCTCCGCCATATCTATAAGCACCTATAGTCAGGTTACAGTATCAAGAATTTAAGAACTTTTGCTCCTTACAGAAAGGCTGGGTTAAGTCCCAGCCTTTCTGTTTATAATATAATGACAATTCCAGAGTAGTTTCAATTATTGCGTTTATTAGCAATCACACTGATGATACAATTTATGGTATGTTGTATTTCAGTAAAAGAGCCCCTCGTCAATCTTATTGTTTTATTGAACCTAAAGATATCTAGTTCTAGTTAAATATTTAGGCTGAATTCTATTCTAAAGATTCTGTCTATTGTACACCACCGCCCACTAAAGTCGACTCTATCTTACTAGACCGAAACTCGAATTCCAGGTACTTTAACTTAAATACCCAGCCACTCAAACGTTGTTTCAGGTAGAGTTCTCCCCTCCCTCACCCTCTAACCCCACTGAACATTAGTCCATTTTGTTCAACCGGTAATAAGAAAACTCATGAAATGATAAAATTCCCTAAAATCAGCTTTGACACTCCTTGGTTGGTTTAGCTTTAGTTCTCCTTTGATAATGAAGTGGAAAAACTGATTATATATTGCTCTCAGCTTTGATTATCTATTGACCTTGCTTTGACTGCTTAGCTTTGACGATTTTCGCGTTAGCTATGATTTTACTCTAGCTATGATTAGCTATGATTCCTCGTTAGCTATGATTAGCTACGATTTTATTTTGCTTTGATAACGTTTGATATTACGTTTAATTTTAAGTATATTCATACGTTTGATAATCAACACAGAAAAATAGTATTAGCCCGAGGAGTATTTTGTTTTTCAAGTCGTCTAATAGGCTAAATACAGTCCTATCTTTCTGATTTATGGAAAAGGATTGTCCAATACACTGAATTATATAGGATTACATATTAAGGCTAAAAGTTAACTTAAAGGTTCTGTCTATTGTACACTGTGGCCCACCAAGCCTATTTTTTACCCCCTACCACAATAACTAAATCCTAATATCCAAATCTCAATAACCAAGCTACAATTACCAAGTTCCAAATAACAAAATAGAACAAGAGGCCAAATATAGCACTATCTGCGTCTTTTGTCAATAGTTAATGAAAGTAAAAAGCCCCCCGTTTTTCTACGAGGGGCTTTAGTGTTAATATATGAGCGCTTTTTCTATTTGCTTTTAAACGGTTTATCGCCGCCGAGCCAAGTGGTATCGTGCTCGTGGGCAAGGCAGATAGCGGTAAAACTATAGGGTTTTTCCACCTTACGCGTGATTAGTGGGCAATGAACCAGTCCCTTAGGCGCAATGACCACCGTAGGAGTATCGAAGACATGCACCTCCTGTTCCTCCCCAAAACGTATCTCCATTTCCGCCCCCAGGTAATCTGGGTTATCCGGGTCTAGACCAACGAAGACCAGCGCTTCATCATTGGGGTGGACATGTGGGTCATGCTCGTGCCAGGGACCAGTCCCACGATGGAAAGCCCAGGTGAAGTTCAGGTTGAAACCTTCTAATTTTGCACCACTCCAGTGCGCCATAAAATCAGCGTTGCCGCCCTTGGTACGCTTAATATCTCGCAACTCCATGCGGGTAATCATCTCGCCGCAATTATTAGCGAGGACAAAGGCTTTTTTACGACTGGTTAACTCAGTGGTCTTGTCTTTAGCATTGCAGGAAATCGCCAGGAAGCCAAAAGGCTTATCTATCTTCCGGGTGACCATCGGCAGATGCGGTACACCAGCCGGCATGGCAACGATTGAAGGCGCAGCGATAATGTGCTCTTCCGCCTCCTCACCCAGCTGCAGGTCTAACTCCGCTCCCAATGTATTGGGATTATCATAATCCAGTCCCGTGAACATAAAGACCTCTCCGTAGGGATGGACGTGGCCGAACTCACCGCCAACGCCCCACGTGCCCTTATTGCGATGGTAGCCCCAGATGAAACTCACGTTCAGTCCTTCGAGGTCGGCACCTTGGCACATGGTGATATATTCCGGCTTGCCCGTGCCAGGCAGCTTACGATATTTTAATGGTTTGACCAGGTAGTCGTATTTTGTTTTAGCCATCAATTTACTCCTTCAATATCAATCAACATAACCGTCCTTGCCCTTACCGGTATGTCCCCAGGGTCGCACCACCGCGAAAATCCAGGGCTGGTCCTGCCGGGTAACGATTACCGGACAGTGGGCGTGACCGGCCGGCTGAATAGCTACGGTCGGCTTGGTGATAACATGCTTTTCCATTTCTTTGCCCATGTAACACTCCACCTCCGCCGGTAAGACGCTTAAATCATAGGGGTCGGCACCCATGAAGAGTAGGAACTCGGTATAGGGGTGGACGTGGGGCTTATCTGGTACCGGACCGAAACGATAAGGTGCTTTATTCATGCTTTCATAAGACATATGAAATTCAAAGTCCTTGCCATGGATGTCAGTTATCGCGCCCTCGTGGGTGTCGGGGTTGAGAAGACCATAATGCCAAGGCCCATTGCGCGTGAAAGCCAGGTGCTGGACATTGGCGCTGTACTGTGAGCGCATAAAACCAGCTTCCTTGCCCGGTTTATCGCTCAGCTTGAAAGGTTTTGAGGTAACTTCTGGCGCCACAGAAATCGTCATAAAAATAAAGCGGTCATCCATCCTCTCGATGGCGGCGGGGAAATGCGGCATACCTTTGGGGATAGCAACGGCGGTTGAGGTGGTTATTTTATGCGTCTCCTTTTCTTCGCCCAGCGTTAAATTTACCTCCGCTCCCAGGTAGCCCAGGTCATAAGTATCAAGCCCCATCCAAATCATTACCTGGTCGAAGTCATGCACTTCGGCGCCAAAGGGTGGTTTACCCATCTTGCCAGCCGACCAGTAAGCGCCGTACTGGATATTAACGTCATAACCGAGGAATTTGCCATGCATCTCGGTGCCCTGCCGCGCTAGCCCCTGCCCGAAGTCTTTAAAGGTTAGTTCCTTAATCAGGTGCCCGAATCTGGTTTTAGCCATCTTGTTCTTTCTCCTTGCATTACTTAGGTTGATAACTAGCCGTGCCCTCGCCCTTCAAATTTCCAGCCTTCAGGCTTAACCATGTTGGGATAACCCACGCTCATGGCATCGTCGTGCCAGAAATTCCAGTCCAGCTGCGCGCGGTGCTCTTTAGTCAAGAGCTGGGGATAGAACTTTTCGGTGTGGCGGAGCCCCTGGTTGATTTCGATAAATATCCAGGGGCGAGTGGTTTTTAGGGGATTCCAAGGGGCGTGGATGAAGTTCGGGGGGATAAAGACAATCGTGGTTTTGGTGATGACGTGCCTTTCCAGTTCCTGTCCCATGTATAACTCCACTTCCGCTCCCAGGTCATCAGGGTCGTCTGGATTGGTGCCGATATGGATAAGGAGCTCGGCTTCGCTGTGAATATGCGATGGATGTCCTATCTTCATTCTCGGTGTTTCATGCGGTAGTACCCAGTGGATAAAATAAAAATTGCTTCCCTCGATCGTCTTGGAGTCCATACGCTGGATAATCGGCCCCATAACAAAATCAAACTTTTTCCAGGGACTATCAGTCAAGAAGTATTTCTCATATTTCCCAGCCATTGCGGCAATCCTCCTGAATTTGCATGAACTATTCTTCGTATTGCCAATATACTATAACTCGTCTCTGGGTGGTGTCAAACCAACACATCCAACTAAAGTACTAACGATTTTAACATTTAGTACATTTATTGCCTATGTATCCTATAAATCAAGAAAAATACATGCTATAATAGGTTAACCCAAAAGAGCAATACACCATTCCCATAATAGCTTTATACCTAATTCCCGAGGAGGTAAAAATGGCCAGCATTCTGGAAGGCATTAAAGTCATGGACTTCACTTCGGTATATTCGGGGCCATTCTGCACCCTGCTTTTAAGAGACCTGGGAGCGGAGATTATCAAGGTTGAAAGACCGGAATCCGGCGACTTAATCCGATATGACATTCCCCATACCGAAGGCGGCGAGGGAGGGCCATTTATTATCCTAAACCGCGGCAAAAAGAGCCTGACGGTTGATTTAAAAACAGAAAAAGGACGCAATATCTGCGAGGAGCTAGTGAAAAAGGTGGATGTGCTGGTGGAGAATTTCAGCCCGGGAACAATGGAGAAGTTGGGACTGGACAGCAAGGTAATGTGCAAAATAAACCCCAAGCTGATATACGCTTCAATTTCTGCCTACGGGCAAACAGGTCCCAAGCGAGATTATCCCGGTTTTGACCCGGTGGCCCAGGCTATGGGCGGCATGACCGCGGTCACCGGCTTCCCGGATAACCCCACCCGCTGCGGCGTATCCATCGCTGACTTTTCTTCCGGGATGTTCATGGCAATGTCCATTATCGCCGCAATCTATCACCGCGAGAAGACGGGGGAGGGGCAAACGATAGATATTTCTATGCAGGACTGTATTTGGCAGTTAAGCTCTATCGAGTTTTCGCCCTATTATTTCCTGAACAAGGTAATTCCACCGCGACTGGGCAATCAGCATGCCGCGATGATTCCGTGTAATCTCTACACCACCAAAGACGGCGGTAGGGTTTATATTAGTGCCGGCGTACTAACTCAGGTACATCGACTCTACACCGCCATGGGACGTAAAGACCTTATCGATACCCCTCTTGGAGCGAACCAGAACGAGCGTTTCCAGCACCGCAAAGAAATTGATGATTTAGTAGCCGGCTGGGCAAAAACAAAAAACACCCAGGAAATCCAGGACATTCTGAAGAAAGTCGACGTGCCTTGCACCAGGTTGCCATCTTTCGATGAGGTATGCCACGATGAGCAGCTGTTAAGTCGAAAAATGATAATAGATGTTGACCAGCCTATCTCTGGTAAGGTGAAGGTGCCCGGCTCCCTATTCAAGCTCTCTAAGACGCCGGGTAAGATAGACTATCATGCGCCGTTCCTCGGGGAGAACAATCAGGATGTGCTTAGCGAAATGCTGGGGTATACCGAAAAAGAAGTTAACAAACTTGATGACGAGGGTATTATTTAACTAACTGAAAACATCAAGTTTTATGTAAAGTTGCCCTATTTCTTGCCCAGGTATTTCTCCGGGTTTTTATCGAACGCCTTTTTACAACCCGCAGCGCAAAAGTAGTATTTAACGCCTTTATACACCGAGGTTGCCGGTGGATTTTTCTCATCAACTGTCATCTTGCAGACCGGGTCGATTGCTATATAGCACCTCCCTAGTTACGTTATCTTTTTAGGTTTAAAACCTCTTAAGCGCAGTGAGTTTGAAACCACGGTGACTGAGCTAGCCGCCATAGCTACTGCTGCCAAAATAGGATTTAAAAAGCCATAATCGCCGAGAATGAAATTAAGCCCAGACGGCACGCCGGAGTTGAAAGCCGGGTAAAGCACACCCGCCGCTACCGGTATTAAGATGACATTATAGGCAAAAGCCCAGAAAAGGTTTTGCTTAATCGTCCGCATGG
>JBGOXC010000131.1:0-4526 GCA_041478935.1 Dehalococcoidia bacterium | reverse complement strand
GCAAAATTCTGAAGCAACAAAGGATTACCGTCCCCCTTACCCTGCAAGAGCTTGCCGCCGAGTCGGGCGTATCTTCTTCGCACCTTGGCCGCATTGAAAGAGGCGAGCGTTTTCCATCCGCGCGTATTTTGCGTAAAATCGCCAAACCGC
Organism: Dehalococcoidia bacterium; assembly: GCA_041478935.1. GTDB lineage: Bacteria > Chloroflexota > Dehalococcoidia > Dehalococcoidales > RBG-16-60-22 > RBG-13-51-18. Next base: position 4,376 of record JBGOXC010000131.1, on the reverse strand, counting down.
TCGGTTTCAATGAGGATGAGTTATTCACCCTGGCCGGCTTTCTTTCACCGCAGACTTCGGGAGCAGCGGAAAGCGGGGCACATTACAGCAGCCGCCAACTGGACCCCTATGTCGCCAGGATGCTGGCTGAAGAACCGCCGGAAATACAGCGCGCTGTCATTGGCATCCTTAGCCTGCTCAAGAGCATCGCCAGGGGAATATCCAAACAATAAAACAATCAACACAATAATAACACCGCCTGGATAGTGTCGGAGGGGTTTTCTTTTTTCTTTTCATGTTATCACTTGATACGTTTGTAAAAACGTGTTACATTTAAGTTAAATCATTGTCTTTAACTCCGGCTGAAGGCGGTATTATGGAAACCAAAGAAGAAGAATGGCTAACGTTTATTGATACACTTAGCCATGAACTCAAAACACCGCTGACATCGATTATCGCCGCGGCCGGTCTTCTAGAAGAAGAACTCCAAACCACGGCTGATGAACCACACCGTAAGCTCATTCAAACTATTATCCGCAACGCCAATTCTCTAGAAACCAGACTGGCGGAACTTTTGGAGATTGTCAAGACAGGCAGTGGTAAAATACAACTGCAGTTCGAGCCGGTAGATATGAAATCACTCATTCTTGGCACTTGCATGCAAATCAGCCCACTCGTCCGTAATAAAGAGCAGCAGTTAAAAACTGAACTGCCCGAATCCCTCCCTATCATTCAGGGGGACGGACCGCGACTTGAGCAGGTATTGCTTAACTTATTGAATAATGCTACCAAGTTTACTCCTAATGGCGGTAAAATAACGATTAGAGCACGTCGACAGGATGACGGCCTTGTAGTACAGGTAGAGGATGACGGTATCGGCATCGCTAAAGAAAAACAGGACTTGTTATTCAAGCCTTACAGTCGCCTCAACGCTGACCGGCAGCGTCACCCCGGACTAGGACTGGGTTTGGCGCTATCCAAGCAGGTAATTGAACTGCATGGTGGTAGAATCTGGGTTGAAAGCGAAACCGGTGCTGGCAGCAAGTTCTATTTCTTCGTGCCATTGCGACCGGCAATAAAAGCCGCGCGATAATAAGGAGCGATATGAAAGTTCTAGTTATCGAAGACGACCCTGGAATCATCGAAGTTGTTTCTCTATGCTTCCAGCTGCGCTGGAGCGGCACTACAGTAATAACTGCTGCCAATGGCCACAAGGGTGTAGAACTTGTGGAGATAGAGAGTCCTGATGTTATAATTCTGGACATTGGTTTGCCGGATATGGACGGCTATCAGGTATTAAAAGAAATCCGTCGTTTTTCCGAAGTTCCGGTAATAATGTTAACCGTAAGAGGCGAAGACACCGACGTTGCCAAAGGCTTGGAGCTTGGCGCCGACGACTATATTACCAAACCGTTCAGCCACATTGAGCTTATCGCCCGAGTACAGGCAGTGCTGCGACGTTCCCAGGGTCTGGCAGTAACCGACGACGAACGACCCTTCGTAGCCGGCAAACTATCGGTCGATTTCTCCCGTAATGAAATAACGTTAAACGGGCAGCCGGTTAAACTCACCTCAACCGAAAGGAAACTGCTGTATCATCTGGTAAGAAACGAAGGGCGGATTCTTTCACACGAAAGTCTACTGGGTAAAGTCTGGGGCGATACCTATGTTGACGCGAGGGACCTCCTGCGCGTACACATCCAGCACCTGCGCCAAAAACTTGGCGATAATGCCGAATCACCTTCGATCATTACTACCGAACATGGCATCGGTTATAAATTCATGCGACCCAGCGGCACATAAGTCCTTTAGCAAGTCCGGTAATTTAGTGACAAGTTTTTTATTTATTAAAGAATAACTATTAAGACTAAATCTTTTAACTGAATTCTGGTTTCTTTATTAAAAGTTTATATTTTCTTTATGAAATTTTTATGTTTCTTAGACGCATCTTTATAGTAATATGCTAAATTATAAGTAACAGATAATTGCTTCTTATCCAATTAGGTTTTTTGATTCAAAAATGGCAAAAATAAAAGTATTTCTTGCTGAACCCCAGGTACTGTTCAGAGAGGGTATTCATTTTATACTCTCCGGCGAAGAGGATTTTGATGTTATTGGTGAAACCACCAGCAACGAGGAGGCTTTACCGCTCATTGAATCGAATCCACCGGACGTGGCCGTATTAAGCGTATCCGACGCTAAAATCAGCGGCACCGATATCACGAGACGCATCCGCCGGAACCTGCCTTCGGTATTCGTAATCCTTATCATGGAGAAAAAAGAGCCAGATAAAGTCTTTGAAGCCATGAGAAGCGGCGCCAGCGCCTGCCTTTCCAAAGACTCTAATCCGGAACAGCTCCTCGATACCATTAAAGTAGTCTCTCAAGGCAGTCTGCCAATAATTGAAGAAATGTTTAATCCTACCGTAGCCTCACTGGTCCTGAACGAGTTTTCCGATACCGCCGCTTTCAACGAGCAGTTCGATAATCTCCTGGCCAACTTAAACCCCAGAGAAAAACAAATAATTAACCTAATGGCAGGCGGCAACAATATCGAACAGACAGCGGCGAAAATGGATTTAGATGAAGATACCGTTCGGCACTGTGTCAGGATAGTTTTAACTAAGCTCATCGCTAACGAGCAGACGAGTAGTATCCTGGAGGTTGCTCAACGGAGTCTGCCTTTCTTATTCCGCCCCGGCAGAATGGATAACGTATCACGAGATTATATCACCAGGGCAGAATTTAATGACTTTAAAGACCATCTGATGGAACGCTTTAAGTCATTTATCGGCGACCTTACTCCCGGTGCTAAGGTGAAAAAGTAAAGAAACCGCAGGCTAAGTCCTTTTTCGTCCCCTACCCCGCTTAGATTTCCTTTTAGGTGTATACCGCGGTGACAATGGCTTCTTTGGGGTTATTTTCGTCGAAGAAGAGGACAGCCACTTTACGGCCTGCGACCATTTCTGCCGAAGCCAGGTTTCTAGCGACGGAAATATCTTCAAGGTAAACTTTATAGCCTTCTGACAAACGCACTGTAGCAGTATAATTAGTTGCATTGAAACTCCTTAATTCCGCTTTTTTTATTTTCATATTAGACACCGCCTAATTCTAAACGCTGCAGGTACTCGCCACGCTGGGGACGATAGATTAAAGTGATGCCCAGCACCCGCCTTTTGGCCACTGTCAGTCCGGCGCGGGCATCGGTTAGATCAATGACGTCATAAAGCTGCTGCCCGCAATTCACCGGTATTAAAACCGCTCCTCCAACTGCGGCAATCGCCGCCTTCCTTAATAGTGCCACTCCCCGCTGGTAGCCCTGAACTGTGGTATTCAAATTCCTGTCATCAATATGCTTTATGCGGTCGTAAAGCCGGTCAACCTCCTCCCAGTCAAAGCTGTCAACGACGAGCATCTTGCCCTGGCTAATATCGTAGCCTTCCACCTGCGCCCGGTTGGTTACCAGAGCCCCTTGCCGATACCTCCCCTCAAGGATAGAATGTTCCGCCCCATAACTGTATTCCGAACTATCAGTGGACTGCGGATTAACCAGGAAAGCTTTATTACCTTCCATGAAAATTACATCCGGCACGAAGGAAAGTAATTTTTCAATCACGGTTTTACCATTATCATTGGGGCTGACAGTGAAATCCGGATAAAAACCCGTTAGCGTTGAAGACTGCGATTTTACTTCCAGTTTTAGTCCGGCTTTGGCTAATATTACTGTGATGATGTCTTTGACGCTTTTATCACTCGAGGTTTTATTCCAGCGTATCTGGTGCCGGGCATCCCAGTCGCTTAAAGCCCCCCACCCGTCTCGTGCCCGCAGGATAACACTGGCTTTACCGCCGGCGCTGATGTGTTCGATAGACTCCAGGCAATAGGTCTGGCCGGCGCTATATTCATCACCCGCGACGGTGCGGTAACCCGGACTGAACGCCAGCTGGCAGCCTTTTTCCAGCACGGTAATATCACCCTGCCCCGGTGCCGCATACTTGCCGTCGTCATTCTTCAATTCCACGGTTAAGACGCCCCCTGCCTGGTCAATTTCTTGCCTGACGTTGACGACATCGGCCGTCAAGTCGAGGCTTTGACTGCCGACTAAAGCCGCCCGCCAGACGCCGTCGGGATTGGTCAGCCAAGCATAATTGCCGTGGTGCGCCATCGCCAGCCCATATTCGCAAGTAAGATTGAACGGCGCCGCCTCGCACCAGAGTCCGTCATAATAGTATGAACCGGGCAATGTATGCGTCTGAAACGGCCGATTGTATGCCTCGATGCCGCTGAATTTTTCAACGAAAAAACCGCGGTGAACGTCCGTCTTATCCAAGAACGGTTGTTTATATTCGTAATCCCCACCCGATGGCGCCGAGGCAATTTCCTTTAAAGCCGACCACG
>JBGOXC010000100.1:0-5408 GCA_041478935.1 Dehalococcoidia bacterium | reverse complement strand
TAGAGTATACAGCCTTCTTAAAGCAGGAGGACAACTCATCGTCACTTGCGAGAGAATAGAAGAATCGTATTTCGAATTAATAAAAAGAGGAAAATTTAGCAAATTATTGTCTTTCTACAAGAAAGCTATTATGGGCAAATTTAACTTAGCTGATAACTCGGTACCGAGAGATGAATCCGGGAGGTTAAGCTACCAAGACCAACACTACCGCCGTAGCATTTCACGTGCTGGTCTAGAATATCATTTTCAAAAACTGGATTACTCTGTTTTTAATAATAATCCAGTCTTGGCAGGCAACTACTTTGGTATAAAAGCAGGAAGACCATGATGATGAAAAAGAAACTAGGAACAGCAATTAGATTGCTGCTGGCGCCTTTTCTAGCTTTCGGTGTTGGGCTTTTCCGGAGAAGAAGTTTTTATCAGCTCAACTATACTTCTGGCACGACCACCTGGCGAGAATGTCGGATGGTTTTAGCATCGTTATTAAGACTAGAACCAATACAAAATGGCAAATATATCAGCATCTTTGAAAAAAGGATTGCTGATCTTTTAGGTATAAGATACGCTTTTAGTTTTTCCAGCGGCAGGATGGCACTATATGCCATATTGAAAGCCCTGGATATTAAAGATGGGGACGAAGTCATTGTAGAGGGATACACTTGTGTGGTAGTACCAGCGGCTATCATTTATGCCGGCGTAAAACCAGTATATGTGGATATCTCCGCTAAGGATTATAACATTGATGTTAAAAAAATGGAGACTAAAATTACCAGAAAAACCAAAGCTATTATCGCACAACATACCTACGGCAATCCTGCCAATGTGGCGACTTTCAAGCAAATTTGCCGACGGTATAATTTGTTTTTGATTGAAGATTGTGCACATACGCTGGGCACATCGGACAAAGGCAGTATGCTAGGAACGATGGGAGATGTCGCCTTTTTCTCGACCGACCACACCAAGTTTATCTCCACATCAGTCGGCGGCATCGCCATCACCAATAACGAAATTATTGGGAAAAAATTAAAAGAAATTTATGATGATACTCCTTTCTTGAAAAAGAGACATATTTTAAAGATATTGCTGCAACTTATCATGGTCAACATTTTCTTTACGCCGCATTTTTACTACCTGGGGAAAACACTTTTTAGTATCTATGGTGCCTTGGATTTATCTTTCTATATGGCTAATTACTCTGAAATAAAAAAACCTGTTACCTATCCCTACCCCGCCAGAATGTCCAACATGCAGGCTAAAATCGGTATTTCCCAGTTAAATAATTTACAGCAAAACATCAACCACCGCAAAGCTATTTATAAAAAATATCAAGAGATGTTTAAAAACTTCAAATTAAAACATACATCTGAAGCTCCCTTAAGAGTTGTGCTGGAGGTCACCAACCGGGATGAATGGATAAAAAGGCTTTCTCCTGTTTTGTCTGTTGAAAGCTGGTTTGATTCCTGCTTTCAGGGGAAAAAAGACAAGTTGGAGGAAGTTTTTTATCGGACTGGGGAGTGCCCCATCGCTGAAGGCATAACTAAAACGAATATCAACTTTCCCACCCATTTAAAGATACGGGCGGTTGATATTGATAACATGTCCCGCCTGTTAAATCAAACCCTGATAAAGGGTATAATGAATGAGATAAAGTGAAATGATTAAAGTATCTCAAGGGCAACTGGGGGCAGAAGAGCTGGCGGAAGTCAAAGAGGCTTTCGCTTACGGCTACTTCGGTATGGCATACAAAACAATAGCTTTTGAGGATGCTCTGAAAAATTATCTGGGCGCTAAATATGTAATAGCGACCAACAACTGCACTTCCGCCCTACACCTGGCGGTGGATGCCCTCGGCATAGGCAAGGGCGATGAAGTTATCCTGCCATCGATTACGTTTGTGGGGGCTTTCCAAGCAGTGTCCGCTACCGGGGCGACGCCGGTGCCGGTCGAAGTTCACCCTGACACGATATCGATAGATGTCGATGACGTAAGGAAGAAAATAACATCCCGCACCAAAGCCATTATGCCCGTCCATTATGCCGGCAACCCCTGCGACATTGACGACCTGTATAAGCTGGCCGCCCAACATAAAATACGGGTTATCGAAGACGCCGCGCACGCGCTAGGCTCTACCTATAAAGGTAAAAAAATCGGCAGCTTTGGGGACGTCATCTGTTTCAGTTTCGATTCGATAAAAAACATCACCTGCGGCGAGGGTGGGGCGGTCATATGCCAGGATAAAGAACTGTCGGATATCCTGGAGCAAAAAAGGAACTGCGGCATCAAGCGACTTAACCAGGCTTCTAACGTCTGGAAAGAGCGAGCGCCGGAGTATGAAGTGAACATGCAGGGCTACCGCTACCACATGAGCAATATCAATGCCGGCATCGGCTTGGCGCAGCTTAAAAAACTGGATTCGTTTATCGCGCGGCGGCAGGAAATCTGCCGGAAATACGACCGCGCTTTCCAAAATGTCCAAGGTTTATCCTTCCTGAACATCAATTACGATAACGTTGCGCCACATATCTACGTGATAAAGGTGAAAAACGGATTACGTGACGGCCTGATGCAGTATCTAAAAGACATAGACATCGAGACAGGTATAAATTACCGGCCCAATCACTTGCACGACTTTTTTAAAGGTAAAAGCATCAGCCTGCCCATAACGGAAAAAATATACCAGGAAATGTTGACCATTCCCCTGCACTGCAACCTCTCCGACGATGACGTGGATACGGTCATCCGGGGAGTAACTGGGGGACTTAAGAAATTAGCGTCCGGCTAGGGAGGTGGTTATTATGCCAACTAAAGTAGTTATCCTCTGTGGCGGCCTTGGAACAAGGCTGAAGGAAGAGACCGAAATAAAACCCAAGCCCATGGTGATGATAGGCAATAAGCCCATCTTATGGCACATCATGAAAATCTATGCCCATTACGGTTTCAAGGATTTTGTCCTCTGCCTCGGTTATAAGGGTGAAGTTATCAAAGAATACTTCCTGAATTACGATATTTTAAATAACGATTTTACCGTAAAATTAGGCCAGAAAAAGACAATTAGCGTTCATAATACCTCCGAAGAAAGCGATTGGAACGTGACGCTGGCGGATACGGGCGTTAACGCGCTTAAGGGCGCCCGTCTTAAGAGGATTGAAAAATACATTAAAGAAGATACGTTCATGGTCACTTACGGCGACGGTGTTGGCAATATCAATATCAAAAAGTTGCTTGATTTTCACAAAAGCCACGGCAAGATAGCCACCGTCACTGGCGTCCATCCCCCCTCCCTTTTCGGCGAACTGCAGGTCAGAAATAACAAAGCCATTATCTTCGCGGAAAAGCCCCAGACCTCCACCGGCTTAATTTCCGGCGGCTTCTTTGTGTTCAACCGGCAATTGTTTAAGTACCTCACCGATGACGATAGCTGTGATTTTGAGAAGGGGCCACTGGAAAAAATCGCCGCCAAAGGCGAACTCATGGTCTATACTCACGAAGACGCTTGGGCGTGCATGGATACTCAACGTGATGTAGAATACTTAAACAAGCTCTGGCAGACTAATAAAGCCTTCTGGAAAGTATGGAGATAGCTATGGACAATAAAGTATCATGGCGCGGCAAGAATGTATTTATCACCGGTTGCACCGGCTTTCTGGGCGCCTGGCTAACCCAAGCCCTGGTAGACCGCGGCGCTAACGTGGTCGGCTTGATCAGAGATGGTGTACCCCGAGCCAATTTCGTCAAGTTGGGACTGGATAAACAGATAACATCGGTACGCGGCGAGGTAGAGGACTATTTTCTACTGGAACGCACCATCAACGAGTATGAAATAGATACCGTTTTTCACCTGGCGGCGCAGACTATCGTCACCATCGCCAACCAGAACCCTTTGAGTACCTTCGACACCAATATTAAAGGCACATGGAATATATTGGAGGCCTGCCGCCGCAGTCCTACGATAAAAAGGATTATCGTCGCTTCCAGCGATAAGGCTTATGGAGAGCATGAAGTATTGCCCTATAAAGAAGATACCGCGCTCAAAGGCTCTCACCCCTACGATGTTTCCAAGAGCTGTGGCGATTTGCTCGCCATCGCATATTACAGCACCTATAAACTGCCGGTCTGTGTCACCAGGTGCGGCAATTTTTATGGCGGCGGTGACTTAAACTTTAACCGTATCGTTCCCGGGACTATCCGTTCAGTCATTTTTAACGAACGCCCTATCATCCGCAGCGACGGCTCACTTATACGTGATTATATTTATATTCAGGACGCCGTGGAGGCTTACATCCTGCTGGCCGAAAAGATGGTTGCGAAACCCATTCATGGCGAGGCCTTTAACTTCAGCAATGAAATTCAGTTAAGCGTACTGGATATAACCCGTAAAATTCTGGATGTAATGGGCAAAAAAGACCTGCAACCGAAGGTTCTCAACGAGGCTAAAGGCGAAATAAAGCACCAGTATCTATCCGCGGCCAAAGCCCGGAAAGCCCTCGGCTGGCAACCCCGCTATACGCTGGAAAAAGGACTTAAAGAAACGGTAAGCTGGTATAAGGATTTTTTCAAAGATGATAAAAGACGTTCTCGTTAAACCTTTAGCGCAAATTACCGATGAGCGCGGGAAAATCATGCATATGCTCCGCGCCGATGAACCCCATTTTGAAAAATTCGGCGAGATTTACTTCTCAATTGTCTATCCGGGCGTGGTTAAAGGGTGGCACATTCATAAAGAGATGACCCTCAACTACGCCGTTGTTTCCGGAATGATTAAGTTGGTCCTCTATGACCCCCGAAAAGACTCTAAAACCAAGGGCGAAATTCAGGAGCTTTTTATCGGCGAGGATAACTACGTCCTGGTAAAAATACCGCCGGGCATCTGGAACGGCTTTAAAGGCGTCGGGACGAAGCCAGCTATTATCGCCAACTGCGCGACGATACCGCACCGTCCTGACGAAATAGAGCGACTCGACCCCGTAAAAAACGATATACCTTACGATTGGGAATTAAAGCACGGGTAAAATCATTACCTTTTTCCAGATATAAACCCCTGTTAGGGAGTCCTCAATGCCTCAAGTAAGTATATTAGTGAACTGTTATAACGGCGCCAGATATCTGCGTGAGGCGCTGGATAGCGTCTATCAGCAGACTTTTAAAGATTATGAAATTATCTTCTGGGATAACCAGTCCACCGACGATAGCGGTAAAATTGCCCAAAGCTACGGGAAGCCTTTAAAATACTTCCGCGGGGAGGAGTTTTTACCCCTGGGCGCCGCCCGCAATGCCGCCATCGCCAAGGCTAAGGGTAAATACATTGCCTTCCTTGATTGTGACGATATCTGGCTCCCGGAGAAGCTAGAAAAACAAATCACTCTCTTTAAATCTAACAACAACCTTGGCCTGGTTTACTCCGATTGTTA
>JBGOXC010000056.1:0-6738 GCA_041478935.1 Dehalococcoidia bacterium | reverse complement strand
TTTTTCAGCTTTAGCGTGTCAATGAATCCCGCTAAAAAGTCGGTAAGGTCGTCAAGGTAATAACCCGTCTCATTTTTCTCGCTCTCCCCGTATCCCAGTAAGTCCAGGGCGTAAAAGCTGTAACGACCACCTAGCGCGTTCATTGTGCCTATCCAGTCCCGCGCATCGCTGGCACCGCCGTGTATCAGCACCACCGGCGGGCCGTTGCCGGCTTTAAGGTAATGCGCCTGCCGGCCATTTATCTTTATTATTTTGCTTTCAATGCCGTTATTAAACATACGTTGCAGACTCCGTCTTTACAAAATCAACAAATACTTCCAGCAGGCGTGTTACGATTCTTTCCTGCCGGTAAACGCAGTAAAAATCACGCTTGAGCCGCAGTCCCTTCACGTTAACCTGCTGCACCAGACCCTGGGCGGCGTACTGTTTTATTGCCAGGTTGGAAACAAAGGCGATGCCGGCCCCCGCGGCAACCGCGCCCACAACCGCTTGCGTGCTGCCCAGCACCAAATGCGGCGTCCAATGATGGATATCTAACCCCGCCTCCCCCAATAAATTTTCCAGACTCTGCTGTGTCCCCGATGTTGCCTCCCGGAAGATAAACGGCTCGCCTGTCAGTTCTTCCGGCGCTACCTCCCGTTTACCCGCGAAGGGATGCCCCGGGAAGACAATCAGCACGATTTCATCGGTGGCAATTTTAAAGGATGCCAAGTCTTTCCCCTCCGGTTTAGAGCCGCAAAAGCCCACCTCGTAAGAGTTTTCGCTTATCTGGCTGATAACCGTCAGCGAATCGGATACGACCACCTGTATTTTTACCGCCGGATAGCGTTGTTTGAACTTGGCCAGCAGCGTCGGCAGCAGGTACTCGCCGGGTATCGTACTTGCGCCGATGAGTAGCTCCCCGGAAACCTTATCGCGCAGCTGCTCCAGGTCGTGCCGGAGGTTTTCACGCTCCCTGCCTACGACTTCCGCAAAATGTAGTAGCCGCTTGCCGGCTGCCGTTAACGTTATCGTCCGCTGACTGCGGTCAATGAGTCGCGCGCCGAGCTCCTGTTCCAGCTTCTGCACCTGGAAGGTCACCGCCGGCTGGCTGATGCCTAGTTTTTTCGCTACCTCGGAAAAGCTCCCCAGCCTCACTATTTCCTCGAAAGTTTTTAGGTATTCGGTATTCATGTTCTTTGTCATTGCGAGGAGCCCCGATGAAATCGGGACGACGTGGCAATCTCTATCAATTACTCAATTCTACTTAGGGATTACAACGTTTTCGCTCGCAATTACCTCACCTTTTCCCTATAAATAAAACTTATCTTGCATAAAGAATATGCTTATGATATAATCTACCATGCTTATTTTAGGTGATTCTTTTTTATTACTCAAGTGAAGTGAGAAATGTATAATATTTCGTCTAAAAAAATATTGATTCAATCAGCAGTGCTGGGACGTGGTAACGATGAACTGGGCGAGCTTAGCATGTCCAACTTTTTAAGGTTGCTCGTGGAAAGCCAGGATAAACCGGCCGCTTTAATCTTCTGGAATACCGGCGTTAAGCTGGCAGCTGAAGGCTCGTGGGCTTTAGTCCATTTAAAAAAACTGGAGGAGCAGGGGGTAGAAATTCTCGCCTGCTCCACTTGCCTGGAATACTTCGACCTTACGGGTAAGCTTAAGGTCGGCAAACCGACCAATATGGTCAAGTCCATCGACGCTATCCTCCACGACGATATAGTCTGTCTCTAATTTGTGCTTTACCTGTTATCCCCCTCATAGTACAATTATCGCTAAGAGGTTTGAAACATGGACGAAAAGAAACTCCGCCTCACCGAGACCGTCCACGGCGCGGGTTGAGCTTGCAAGATAGGTCCGGGCGACCTCGCCAAAGCGCTGGCTGGGCTTAAGTTCCAGTCCCACCCCAATCTCATCGCGGGCATGGAGCGGGCGGAGGATGCCGGCATCTATAAGCTCACCGACGACCTGGCTGTTGTCCAGACGGTCGACTTTTTTACCCCGATTGTCGACGACCCTTACGACTTCGGGCAGATTGCTGTTGCCAACGCCTTGAGCGATGTCTATGCCATGGGCGGTAAGCCCCTAACGGCTTTAAACGTCGTCTGCTTCCCTAAAGACACACTGGACTTCTCTATTTTAAAGAAAGTCCTGGAAGGCGGACTCGATAAAATGCACGAGGCTGGGGTTATCCTCCTTGGTGGCCACACCGTTGACGACCCTGAGCTTAAGTATGGGCTGGCGGTTACGGGCGTCATCCACCCCAGTAAAGTCGTCCATAACAATACTGCCCAAGCCGGCGATGTTCTTATACTCACCAAACCCCTCGGCACGGGCATCATCAGCACGGCTATCAAACGCGGCGCCGCCAGTAACGCCGCTATTAAAAGAGTGACCAACTCTATGACCACCCTCAACCGCGCTGCCTCCGAAGCCATGCTGGCGGTGGGCGTTAACGCCTGTAAGGATATCACCGGCTTTGGCTTGCTCGGCCACGCCTGCGAGATGATAGAGGGCACGAAAGTGGGCATGGAAATCAATGCCGCCGCCGTCCCCCTCTTCCCCGAGGCGAAAGAATATTACGCTATGGGTATGGTCGCCGGCGGCTTAATGCGTAACCGGGACTATCGTAAAAACATGGTGGATGTTGACGCGAAACTGCCTGACTTCTTAAGAGATATCCTCTTCGACCCCCAGACCTCCGGCGGGCTGCTTATTGCCGTACCTGCCGCTAAAGCCCCGGCGTTACTTAAAAAACTCCACTCCCGCGGCGTCAAATCCGCCGCCGTCATCGGCAAAGTAGTGGCGAAACACGAAGGTAGAATAAGAGTTATTTAACCCCACCCCTCCGCCACCAGCTTATCATGCAGCTCATCGGGGTGGTGCCGGCAGTGGTATTCTAGGCGGCTGGACTCGGCATGGGCTTTATTGTAAGCCGAGCCTTGAGCCATGCGGTTTCGTTCGTGAAGTTCGTGCAGTAATACGTAGCCGCGTTCCGCTTCAACAATTGCGTCGTCAATCCAGACCTCATTCTCCGGCACGAATTCATAAACATAATCGTGGCCGCCCTCGGTAAAGTCGATATCAAAGACGCTCCGTACCAGGCGCCCATTAACAACCCAGACGCTGATGCCGTTCTCCAGTTTCTTCCAGAGCCGCTCATGCACATCTTTGCCGTCCGGCAAATATTGCCCGTGATGGGTAAAGCGGCTGATATCTCCGGAGCGGCGGCGTTCTCTTCTTTCCGCCTGGTCCGCCTTGAATATTGCCTCATTATACGGCATACCTGCCGCCATGAGACGGTGTTCCACCAGCAGGTGGTCGACGAAAAACTGCCGTTCGTCGTGCTCGGCTTCGCGGTCAATCCAGAGCTCATTGATGGGGATAAAAGAGTACCGGTAATGCTGGCCGAAGTTGACGAATTCCTCGTCGATATGGCTGCGGATATATTCCCCGTCCACAATCCAGATTTGCAGATTGCCGCGCTCATCCACTTTTTCAATGTACGCCGGCTTCAAATCTGCGGTCATGACGCACTCTCCATATTCGCGGCAGAAAAATGTGATTATTTTTGCAGTTGTGCAGATATCCTGTTCAGCAGCTCCTGGTCGTCATTAACGCCGCGCACATCCAGGTTCGTCTTGCGGAAAGCCCGCACCATCGCCTCAATCAGCTTGGTCTTGCTTAATTTCTTGCCCCCGCTGAATTTCGCGGTGGATGCCAGAGACTCCAGAAAGGCATCCTCCTCCCGGTTAAGAAAGACGGATAGCTTAATCATCGCCGACTTTGGTTTTTCGGCGGCAGTGGGTGTGGATGGCGCGGCCTTGCGCATCTCCGCTGTCGCGGGTGCAGCGCGTTCTCCGCCGGTAAGTCGTTCTAAAGCGGAACCATATGCCAGCTCCTCGGTTACTTTAGCTCTTTTCATGCAGCACCTCTTTTGTGAATAATCGATAGGCTTCCGCCCCCTCGGAAGATGGGGCATAGTTTAGGATGGACATCCCCGCCGCCGGGGCTTCTTTAAATCGCACGCTTGTAGGTATGGTGGCCTCAAACACTCTGATTCTATCGCCAAAAGCCTGCTTGGTGACCTCGATAACCTCCTGACTATGCAGCGTACGGGAGTTCGTCATGGTGAACAATATCCCCATGATTTCCAGTGACGGGTTGATTTTTTCCTGAACTCGCATAATAGTAGGCAGCAGCATCGCCAGCCCCTTCATCGCTAAAAAATCCGCCTGCAATGGTATTAGGACGCTATCCGCCGTGGAAAGGGCGTTGATGGTCAGCAGCCCCAAACTCGGTAGGCAATCCAGCAAAATATAGTCGTATTCCTGGCGTATCGGTTCCAGCATCTCCTTAAGTACCAGCTCGCGCGAAAAGGCATTCACCAGGTCCAGCTGCGCCTGTGAGAGCTCAATATTAGCTGGAACTAGGTCGACGTTAGGATTATTAGTTTTCATGATAACGTCACGCAGTACGTACCGGCCGTTGCTCCTGATGACACTCGTCAGGACGTCATAACCGGTATGCTCTAGACTCTCCGGATTAATCCCCAGGCTAATGGTTAGGCTGGCTTGCGGGTCCCAGTCCACCAGTAATACACGTTTATTATGCTCGGCTAAACCTTCGCCAAGCGCTGCGGCCGTAGTAGTTTTACCGACGCCGCCTTTTTGATTTGCGATGCAGATGACAGTCACAGTTTTTAATCCCGTGATATTATAGCGTAATTGCGCAATTGCGTCTACCAAAATTTTGGCGGTTCTGTTTGTGTTTAATTAAATTTATTCTTACTCTTTCTCTGCGCTAGCCCCTCTCTGATAACCTCCCCCTCTCAAATAGATAGAAATGAATAAAATAAATTATTTTTAACATATTCTTAAAAATAATTCAAAAAAGTATTGACAAAATTAATATAATTTATTATAATACTTAAGAATATTAAGTTGCGGATAAAGAAAATCAACATTTAAGAAGGTGATTATTAATGGCTAAAGAGTGGATTGAACTCACCAGGATGACTCAAGGCAAGCCGATTACGGTTGAGAGGGTGCGCTTGGTCGATAGCGATATTGCCATCGAGGGCAGTTTCTCGCTGCCACCCCTCGCTAACCTCTCCGCCGAGGACCAGGTTTTTATCATGGCTTTTATCCGCTGCAGCGGGTCGATTAAAGAAATGGAAGAAATGTTCGGCATCAGTTATCCCACGGTAAAAAACCGGATAAGCCGCCTTGCCAAGCAGCTGGAATTTGTAGAAATCATCAAACTATCCCCGCAGGAAGAAGTAATTGAAGAACTTGAACGAGGTGATATCACCACCGATGAAGCTGTAAGGAGGTTATCTAAATGAATTGGCCGCCAATGCTCATGCACGTAAAAATCAAAAACCCGAAACACCAGTTTGGATTCTGGTTGCCGTTGTTCCTGATTGTCCTTGTCGCCTTTGTCTTCGTCATCGCCCTGTTGCCGGTAATATTGCTCGTTATTCTCTTAGCCTGGCCGACCGGCTGGGGGCGGTGGATGGCTAACGCATTAAAAACGGTATATATCATGCTGTGTTCGTTGCGCGGCATGAAAGTTGATATCCAGAACCAAAAAGAAACTGTCTTTATATCCGTTGTCTAAAAACAACAGAAAGGAGGGAAATAAAATGGCTGACAATAGAAAAAAGATACTCGAAATGCTGGAAAAGAAAAAGATATCCGCCGACGAGGCATATCGCCTGCTTAGCGCGGTTGATGCTAAAGAAGGTGTCCAAGAAGAAAATGAGGGCAGCAAAGCGCCAAAAGCTAACCACAAATACCTGCGGGTGACGATTACCCCCGGTGAAAATCAAGACTCATCCGACCATCCGGAGCGCGTCAATGTCCGCGTGCCGATGTCACTGGTGCGCGCCGGTGTTAAGTTGACCGCACTGATACCGCCCGAAACGCTGGATAAAGCCAACAAAGCCTTACACGATAAAGGCATCAACTTTGATGTGCGTTCCATTAAACCCGACGATATTGAAGACCTTATCGAAGCGCTGGGTGATATGGAAATTGATATCGAAGGCAGTAAGGGAGAGAAGGTTAAAGTATTTGTTGAATAAAACTGGTGTAAATCTGATAAAATAGAGTTAAAGGACAAAATATAGGAGGTTTATCATGGGTTATTTTAAAATTCTGGCAGCCATTCCCGGTTTCTTCTTGAGCGCATTTTTCTTGATGCTCCTCTGGGGAGCTATCGCGCCTGACTTCGGTATCGTTACTATCAGCTACGTAAAATCAATGCTGATTACCATTACTCTCTGGCTGGCAGTAGCGCCTCTGGCAGCCGTTGGCGCCGGACCTAAAAAATAATCACGGTAGTGTGGGGCTTTTAGAGTAATAAGACGCATTGCTTTGCTTACTTTAGAAGCCCCCGCCCCGCTAAATCCGCCGCTACGTCCTCTAGTTTAATTTCTTGGAGTTTGCCCCGTGTCGGCAATCCCGTGGCAGTATCCCACCCCCGCAATTGGTAATATTCCGTCTTCATCTGCTCGAATTTGTCTTTTTCCACAACCGCCCCGACTCTGGTAATAATTTCGTCGTCTTTGCCCGGCATTAAGCCGTCGGGATGAATGAATATTTCACCCCTTTTCAACGGCTCGGTGAAGTAATAGTCCAGTATTTTATCGCCTTGCCTCCCGTCCCACCCCTGCCGCAGTAGTATTGCCCGCTGCAGGTTAAAAATTCGCTCGCCTATCTTTGCCAGTTCGGC
>JBGOXC010000182.1:0-3330 GCA_041478935.1 Dehalococcoidia bacterium | reverse complement strand
CCCTGGCTTTTTCCGGAGTAATTTCCTGCGCGTCATGGGGCATGGTTTCTAAAAGGATGTGCTGCGACGGCGCCAGCAGTATCTCGTTATCCAACGGGTGGTGGCATTTTTTATAGATATTCCGGCAGGTGCACGGCGCCTGAGCAATCCCACCCGCCAGCGCCAACAGCTCGGCCGCCTCCGCCGCGGTGAGCAGGTAGGCATGGTGCTGGCTGCGACCGTAGGTGTTGGCGATATTCCTAACCAACCGGCCGAGTAAAGGTATCCGCGTCCATGAGGCGAAAAACATATAGAATTTAAGGATGCCTTGGCGGTTCAGGTTATAAAATTTAAGCGTATGGTGCATAGTTGCCTGCCTTACATGCGGGGTTTGCAGATGATTTCCTTAACCCTAAGGTTGAAAAAGCGGTGTACGTAGCTTGGCTGGATGACTACTGCGGTATCCGCGCCGCGGCCGGTGCCGCCGATAGCAATTATCTCTTCGTCGGTGCGGACCAAACCGGCATCGGCAGCCATGGCGGCGATTTCACAAACCACCTTCATGCCCTGCCCGAAGGTGCGCAGCGTCATGGCGATTATATCACCGATGGCGCTGGTGGGAATCGGGGGTCCGCCAGTTGCCCCGAGCGAGCGGTGAATCGCGCCGAAAGCATGGGCGGCGGTGACCAGAATACCACCTTTTTTCTCGACGATTTTGCGGTTTTCCTCGGTAAATTCCTGGGTATTGGGTTCGCGCATGCCAGTGACGTGGGTAACAATAATTACCTTATAACCCTTAAAAACATCCACCGCTTTTACGGCTGTATCGCCAACGGTTGAAGCCACCACGATGGTCTTGATGCCCAGTTCTACGGCGCGTGCTTTAGCCAATGCCAGCGTTTTTAGGGTATTTTCCTCACCGCCGGGTTTTTCAAAATAGGTTATTTTTTGTTCCATAATGCTCCTTATATTATACGCTTTGTGTTTTTCTTGATTTTACCAACTGGGCGACACCCACTCCCACCACTGCCAACCCAAGTAGAAGCGTGGCACCGGTAGTTAAAAGCATGCTGAGAGAACTCTTCAATAAATCGTTCATACTTATTAATGTATCAGTGCCTTTGATTATTGCTGTGAAAGTAAAAGTCTGTCTTCCATACCTAAATATTATAAAAGCCAGCGCAGTAACTAATAAACCGGCGATGATATTTACCATTATTAACTGCCATGTGCGCGCATTCAGTTTGTTGGATTGAATAGTGCCGATAACTAATACCAGGATGCCCAGAATTGGCAGAGCTAAAGAGCCATAGGCGGCTATATCGAATAGTGTCTCGTTATTCTGAATAATGCTAATATTTGTAACATCAACGGGGAAAACGGGCATAACTAATTCATATTCGGTTGAAGATTCGCGTAGCATACAGAAGGTGACATAGCACCCGGTTAAGACGATTAAGGTACCTAGAACCATAACTGTTACAGATAATTTCATGACTAATCTAAGCTCCCGGCTTTATCACAGTATTTTTCAAAGTGCCGATGTCCTCAATTTTCACCTCCACAACGTCGTCGGGCTGCATGGACCCGATGCCGGCGGGCGTGCCGGTAGCAATAACGTCGCCGGGAAGGAGGGTCATGACATTGGAAATAAAACATACCAACTCCGCGACGGAGAAGATAAGCTGACTGGTGTTGGCTTTTTGTTTGACTTTGCCATTGAGAATGGTCTCCAGCGATAAGTTCGCCGGGTCGAGCTCCGTCTCAATACAAGGCCCGATGGGGCAAAAGGTATCAAAGCTTTTAGCGCGTGTCCACTGAATGTCTTTTGTCTGCAAGTCGCGAGCGGTAACGTCATTCACGCAGGTATAGCCCAGAATATAATTCTTGGCGTCTTTTTTGGATACATTCTGCGCCACCGATTTGATAACTACACCCAGCTCGCCTTCATAATCTACCTTCTTTGACGAGGGCGGATAAACTATATTATCTTCCGGCCCGATGACGGACGTGGAGGGCTTAAGGAAAATCAGCGGCTCTTCAGGCGGCTTTTGTTTCATCTCCTTGCCGTGACTCTGGTAATTAACACCCAGCGCGACGATTTTATAGGGCAAGCAGGGCGCCAGCAACTTAATCTCGTTAAGAAGATAATAGTGGTCTGTCTCTTTGAAAGTATCAAAGGGCGAGCCGGTATAAGCACAAACAGCATTCCCGTTTAGTACCCCGTATTGGACCTGGTCATTATGGGAAAAACGCACGATTTTCATCTTCGCCTCCTCAATAATAATTGATGACTAAAGTTTAAGGTTGCTGACTGTTTTCAGCCAGTCTTTAGGCCCCACCGGGCAATATGCCAGGCATCTGCCGCAATGGTAAGCCGGCACGCCGCCGATGACCTCGCCCTTCTGGCGGGGGTCCATCTGCTCCAGGGCTTTATAGACGTCCTGCGAGGTGGGGTTCTCCGGGAAGTCGAAGTCCTTAAGCCCGAGGGCTTTGGTGGTTAAACCCTGCGTGCCAATCTGGCACCGGGGGAAATCCACCCAGCCGTAGGTAAATTCACGGTCGC
The DNA here is from genome assembly GCA_041478935.1 of Dehalococcoidia bacterium. Taxonomy (GTDB): domain Bacteria; phylum Chloroflexota; class Dehalococcoidia; order Dehalococcoidales; family RBG-16-60-22; genus RBG-13-51-18. The sequence goes on along the minus strand of JBGOXC010000182.1, from coordinate 785 downwards.
CCATCTTAACCGTCTTGGAGCGGGTGGGGCTAATCGCCTGGGTGGGGCAGACCTTAATGCAGATGCCGCACTTTTCCGGGTTGCACATTTCAATTTCTTTTAGCATGGGGTCGGGTTCAATTTCGGCGCGGGTAATAACGCTGACGATTCTAATCCTCGGCCCGTAGTCCGGCGTCATGACAATGCTCAACCAACCAAACGTGCCGATGCCGGCTGCCACCGCCGCGTGCCGGTTGGATAGAGGAGCTCCGGCGCTGCCGGGTCCCGAAGGCACGGGCGTAGACATATACCCTTTTCTTTCCAAAAAGCGCGCCATTTCATAGGCGGCGAACTTCAGGTAGTAGTTGGGAAATAACGAATAGGCGTAGGTGCCATAGATACACTGGGCGTGTCTTAAGCCATCCTCGTAGGCGCGGAAGACTGTTTGCACCGCCCCCAGGCTTAATTTAACCGCCATGACGACTACGGATTTGGCGCCGGGTAGTAAATCCGTCGGGCGGTTGCCCTGGGGCGCGCCGGACAGACGGTCCACGTTGGCGATGCCACAGTAATCCATATCCAACTGCTCTTTAGCATATTTCTTAATTTCGTCTTTCAATTTCAAGGTGAACCTCCTAAAAACTATAAATAAGTGAACTAGCTGTTTCTGTTATGACATTATAGCAAGCGTAAAGGTTAAAAGGAAATGCTATACTGTCTCTCTCGCCAAAATCCTCTGATTACAGAAGCATTTAGCTATGGTACGATTGCCCGCCAAGGCTCAATATGCTATATTTATGTGCATG
>JBGOXC010000146.1:0-4282 GCA_041478935.1 Dehalococcoidia bacterium | reverse complement strand
TTTGAATGCTACTGCGGCAAGTATAAGAGAATTCGTTATAAGGGCGTTATCTGCGATAAATGCGGCGTAGAAGTCGCCCGCGCCAAAGTAAGACGCGAGCGCATGGGGCATATCGAGCTGGCCTGCCCGGTAACGCACATCTGGTTCGCCAAAGGGATACCGAGCCGCATCGGTCTCTTATTAGACCTATCGCCGCGGAGCCTAGAGCATGTTATTTATTTTTCCCAGTACATCATCACCCAAGTTAATGAAGATACCCGTCAGGCTACCATGAAACAGCTCGAAGAGGAGACCGCCAAGAAAATCGACGAGCGTCAAAAAGCCATAGATGAGCAAACCGCCGCGATGGAGAAGGACAAGGCTACCGTCGAGGAAATTAACGATATCCGCGGCAAGTTTGTGGAAGAAAAGGCGAAGATAGAGGCGGAGCTTGCCCAGGAAGTTGAAAAACTCAAGGGACTCCGCGTTAAGGAACTACTCACCGAGACGCAGTATCACGAATATAAACAGAAATATAATAACGTTTTCGAGGGGGGCATGGGCGCCGAGGCAATCCTCCAGATTATGAAGACCATCAACCTCGAGGACATACGCAATAAACTGCTGCTGGAAACTCAGTCCAGCTCCGGACAGCGGCGCAAGAAAGCCAGCAAACAACTGCGGGTGGTGGAAACATTCCGCAACAGCGGCAATAAACCGGAGTGGATGATTTTAACCGTTTTACCGGTACTGCCACCCGACTTAAGACCGATGGTACAGCTGGACGGCGGGCGATTTGCGACCAGCGACCTTAACGATTTATACCGGCGCGTAATAAACCGCAACAACCGCCTGCATCACCTGATTGACATCGGGGCGCCGGAAATTATTATACGCAATGAAAAACGCATGCTCCAGGAAGCCGTGGACTCGCTGATCGATAACGGGCGGCGGGGACGCGCTATCTCCATCAGCGGCAACCATAAGCTAAAGTCACTCTCTGACATGCTGCGGGGCAAGCAGGGCCGCTTCCGCCAAAACCTGCTGGGCAAGCGCGTGGATTACAGCGGCCGCTCGGTAATCGTCTGCGGGCCGGAGCTGCAGCTACATCAGTGCGGCTTGCCGCGGCGTATGGCGCTGGAATTATTTAAACCTTTTGTAATGCGGCGGTTAGTACAGCAAGGACTGGCGCCCAACATCAAGAGCGCAAGACGGCTAGTAGAGCGCGCTAAAGCCGAGGTTTACGATATCCTGGAAGAGGTTGTTAAAGAACGACCGGTACTACTCAACCGCGCACCTACTTTACACCGCTTGAGCATCCAGGCCTTTGAACCGGTGCTAATCGACGGGAGCGCCATCCAGATACATCCATTGGTCTGCTCCGCTTTTAACGCCGACTTCGACGGCGACCAAATGGCCGTGCACGTGCCGCTCTCCAAAGCGGCCGTGAAGGAAGCGCGGGATATGATGATGAGTTATCATAACATCCTGCTCCCCTCCAGCGGCGAACCAACGGTATCGCCCACGTTGGATATGGTGCTTGGCTGCTACTACCTCACCACCGTCAGACAGAAAAGTGCCGATGAAGATAAGGTTTACGGGGGCTTCGAGGATGCCAAGCTGGCTTATGAGTTTGGCGCCATCGACCTGCGGGAAGAAATCAACGTCAGGATGCCAGAGACCGGCGAAAGGGTTAAGACCAGCGTCGGACGCATTATTTTTAATGAAGTTCTACCCAAGGAACTGGGATACTATAACAGGATTATCGATAAGTCTATCTTGAAACAAATAGCCACCAAGTGCAGCAAGATACTAACCGATGAAGAGACCGGTAAAGTGCTCGACAGCATTAAGCACCTGGGTTTCGTGTATGCCTCAAAGTCCGGAATCACCATAGCCATGAATGATATTGAAGTACCGGCGAACAAGCCACAAATGCTGGCAGAGGCAGAAGCCAAAGTCGCTACTGTTGAGAGCCAGTACCGTCGCGGCTTAATCACCGAGGATGAGCGCTATAACGGTGTCGTCGACATCTGGAACGAGACGACCAATATCATCACCAACACCATCCAAAATAACCTCGACCGGTACGGCGGCGTTTACATGATGGCCACCTCCGGCGCCAAGGGTAATATTTCACAGATACGCCAGATGGCGGGCATGCGCGGTCTGATGACCGACCCCGCCGGTAAAATCATCGAGTTCCCGATTAAGTCCAGCCTGCGCGAGGGTCACAGCGTGCTGGAGTACTTTATTTCCACCCACGGCGCCCGCAAGGGTCTGGCTGACACCGCCTTGAGAACATCCGACAGCGGCTACCTCACCAGACGCCTTATCGACGTATCGCAAGACGTTATTACTTCCGAAGATGATTGCGGCACCACCGAGGGGATTATAATCACTGAACCGAAAGAAAAAGGCCTGCTGCCCTCGCTCGGCGAGCGAGCCATAGGGCGACTGGCCGCCAGCGATATCGTCCACCCCAAGACGGGCAAAGTGATTGTCGCCCGCAACGAGGAAATCGACGAAGCGAAAGTGGAAAAAATCGTCGCGGCCGGCTTAACGTCGGTACACGTACGGTCGCCGCTCACCTGCGAATCGCGGCGGGGCTCCTGCCGCAACTGCTATGGGCGCGACCTGGCCCGCGGCAAGCTGATTGATAAGGATGTAGCAGTGGGCATCATCGCTGCGGAAAGCATCGGCGAGCCGGGTACACAGTTGACGCTACGCACCTTCCATACCGGAGGTGTGGTGGGGCTGGACATCACCAGTGGTCTGCCCCGCGTAGAAGAACTTTTTGAAGCCCGCACGCCGCGCGGCCAGGCAATTATTGCCGAGATAGACGGCATGGCCGAGGTTGTGCAGAGTGATGAGGGGAGAAAGATACAAATCGCCAGCAAAGAAATATACGATGACGAGTACGCTCTACCAGTCGGCTGGCATTTGATGGTTAAAAACGGGCAGCACGTGGACATCGGCGCAGTACAAGCAGCGCCGCCAGAGCCAAAAAAAGGCAAGACATCTAAAGCTAAAGCCAAAGCTAAAGAAAAAGAAGCAGCGGCACCCACGCCGGAAACGCAGCCAATATTGGCGCGCTTCGCGGGGGAGGTTAATGTTAAAAAGAAGCAACTGGTCATCAGCTACGCCGAAAAAGAGGAACGCGAATACATCGTGCCCTCGACGGCAAGCATATGGATACAGAGCAACACACAGGTAAAAGCCGGACAGCAATTAACCGACGGCTCCATCAATCCCCACGATATCCTGCGGATACTGGGCAAAGACGCCGTCCAGCAATACCTGGTGGACGAGGTACAGAAGGTTTACCGCTCCCAAGGCGTGAATATTAACGATAAGCACATCGAGGTCATCGCCCGACAGATGCTGACCAAGGTGCGCATCGATTCGGCGGGCGATACCGACCTGGTCCCTGATGAGCTGGTCGATAAATCTGTTTATGAAGACACCAACGCCAAAGTGCTAGCCGAAGGCGGCGAGCCGGCGACGGCGCATACGGTGCTGCTGGGCATCACTAGGGCGTCGTTAAGCACCGACAGCTGGCTGGCGGCGGCATCGTTCCAGGAGACTACCAGAATTCTGACCGAAGCAGCGGCTAACGGCAAGGTGGATAGGCTGGTGGGGCTTAAGGAAAATGTCATTATCGGCAAGCTGATTCCGGCACGCTACCTGAAAGAAGAACAACTGGCCGAGCTGAAGGCCGGTGAGGAAACCGAGGCGATGCGCATGCTGGCGAGCCTGGCTGGGCCATTAGAAGCACCTATCGGCAAAGCTCCTCCTGAAGTAGCGAATAAAAGCGAGCCGACTGTTACTGCGGAAGACCTAGCCGAGGAACTCGTTGACGATTCCGCTACAGAAGCGAAAGACGACGAGGACGACGAAGATGATTCCGCCGAACATGATAAAGAATAAAATATAATCCGCTCACCCTGAGTTGATATTTCGGGTGAGCGGTAATTCGGTAATAAAGCGAAGAGGGGGCAGGTAAAATAGCGCGCATCATATCCGGCAAGCCAAGCGAAGAGGACAAACCCCTGGAAAACAGCCTGCGCCCCCGCAATCTGACCGACTTCATCGGGCAGGAAAAAACCAAGGAAAACCTCAAGATAGCCATTACGGCGGCAAAAGGGCGGGGCGAACCAATCGACCACGTGCTTTTTTACGGGCCGCCGGGACTCGGCAAGACGTGCCTCGCCCATATCATCGCCACCGAGGTGGGTGTAAATATTAAGACGACTTCCGGCCCCGCCATCGAGCGCACCGGCGACTTGGCAGCTATTTTAAC
>JBGOXC010000109.1:0-5200 GCA_041478935.1 Dehalococcoidia bacterium | reverse complement strand
TACCCCATTATGCTCTGGCCGCTACCGATATCGAATACGATTTCCCTATGGGTTGGGGGGAATTGGAAGGTATTGTCAACCGCGGTGATTACGACCTGACTCAGCATGCTAAAGCAAGTGGAAAATCCATGGAGTATTTTGACGACGAGATAAAGGAACACTATGTACCATATGTCGTCGAGCCTTCAGTCGGCGTCGGCCGGGCGATACTTGCCTTCCTCTGCGACGCTTATGACGAAGAAACAGTGAATGATGAGTTGCGTGTGGTGTTCCATTTCCACCGAGACATTGCGCCAATCAAGGTAGCCGTGTTACCGTTGAGCCGTAAGGAAAACCTGGCTAAATTCGCTAAAGACGTTTATGATACCTTGCGACCCTGCTTCACTACCCAGTACGATGATACCCAGGCTATCGGGCGACGCTACCGCCGCCAGGACGAGCTGGGCACGCCCTACTGCGTCACGATAGACTTCCAGTCTTTAGAAGACAATATGGCGACGATTAGAGAACGCGACAGTATGAACCAGATACGCGTGCCTGTCGCCGTGTTAAAGAATACCCTGCTCGCCAAGCTTAACGGCGAGGACTTCCTGACGCTGCCGGAAGGCGGCAAAATCTGGAAGCAGGGCGGAAATGATTGACCTATCCTTAATAGAAATCATTTCTACCGATGACAAGCATTATGAGTTTCTCTTCCAGCTAAAGAAAGCAGCCATGGGACCTTATGTTAAACAAATTTGGGGCTGGAATGAGAAAGACCAGCGCGAAAGGCATGCCGAAGACTGGCAAGAACAACGTCCCAGCGTAATCCTCTACAAAGATAAGCCGATAGGCTGCATATTGATAAACGTCGAAGACGCCTACATTTATGTTGGGCGTTTCTATATACTTCCCGAATATCAGAATAAAGGTATCGGCACTCACATACTCCGGGACGTGCTGGAAAAGGCAAATAGGTCCAAGAAACCTACGAGGTTGGCCGTCCTCAAGATAAACCCCGCGATAGAACTCTATAAACGGCATGGCTTTAAAGTCACCGGCATGAACGAGCACCAGTATTTAATGGAACGGAAACCGGGTAAACAAAATGAAATATAAAGCCGTCATTTTTGATTTATTCGGTACGCTCGTGGATATATTTTCTGTACGAGAGTATGAAAGCGTCTTGGAGAAAATGGCGGCCAATCTCAAAGCGCCTTATGCTGATTTCCATAACTTATGGATGCAGACAGCTACGCTGCGTACTACCGGTGTTCTCCCCACACTCGAGGAAAACCTCGAATATATCTGCCATGAGTCAAAGATAAAAGTTAACGCCAGCCAGATAGAAGCAGCCAGACGCGTACGTTACGACTACGTAGTGCGCGCCCTTAAGCCGCGTAAGGATGCTATAGAAACGCTTACCAAGTTGAAAGCAGACGGCTATAAAATCGGGCTTATTAGTAATTGTTCGACCGAGCCACCGATTATTTGGCCGGATACACCCTTCGCACCCTTCTTTGATGTTACTGTTTTCTCCAGTGTGGCTTGTTTACTTAAGCCCGACCCTAAGATTTTTCAGTTAGCTTTAGATCAACTAAAAGTTGTTCCCCAACAATGCCTTTACATCGGCGATGGCGGTGATAAGGAATTGGCGGCAGCCGCCAGCGTGGGAATGACCCCTGTCTTAATCAGGGCAACTCATGAAGATAGTTCCGATGCCCTACGACCTAATGATGAACAAATAGAAGATTTTACTGGTCCCCGTATAACCTCCTTGAAAGAAGTCCTGAATCTGGTAAAATAGGACTAACATGAAAATCATCCACTTTGCCGATTTACACCTGGGTGTGGAGAACTATGGGCGCATCGACCCCGCCACCGGCCTATCTACTCGCCTCAACGATTTCCTTGCCGTTTTCGACGAGTTGGTTGATTACGCTCTAAAGAATAAAGTCGACCTCGTCCTGTTTTGCGGCGACGCTTATAAGTCCCGTGAGCCGACCCAGACCCAGCAGCGTGAGTTCGCCCGACGCATCAACCGCCTGGCCACCGCTGGCATACCCGTCCTCCTCCTCACCGGCAACCATGACCTGCCTAACGCCATCGGTCGTGCCACCGCCACTGAGATTTTCGATACCCTGGCGGTAAAAAACGTCTATGTCGCCAGCAAGCCGGAGACATATAAAATCCCTACCACTGGCGGCATGGTACAGGTTGTTGCTATCCCCTGGCTAAGACGCAGCGCTCTGCTTGCCAGCGAGGACACGAAAAACCTTAATATGGAACAACTCAACCAGCAGATGCAGGAGGCTATCACCCAAACCATCAGCAAGAAAGCTGCTGAACTCGACTCTTCACTTCCCGCTATCCTGGCTGCACACGTATCAGTCGGCTCGGCTAAAGCTGGCTCGGAGAGTATGATGTCCATCGGGCAGGAGCCTATCCTCCTGTTAAGCTCGGTCACCCTGCCCGCGTTCGACTATATAGCTCTGGGGCATATCCATAAGCAACAAGTACTTAACGAAAATCCGCCGGTAGTTTATACCGGCAGTTTAGAACGCATTGATTTTGGAGAAGAGAACGACACCAAGGGTTTTTACGTGGTGGACATATTGACCACTAAAGGCGGTAAAAGAAAGGTCTCTTATAAATTTCATCCCGTTAATGCTCGTCGTTTTCTCACCATCAGCCTCGATCTGAAAGAGGAGGAGACCGACCCCACTGCGACAGTCCTCGGCGTTATTAACAACCAGCAGGAAAGTATTAAGAATGCCATTGTCCGCTTGAATATCACACTCCCCTCGTCTCTCGAAGGGCAGCTGCGGAATAACGACATTAAAGATGCTTTAAAAGAAACCCAGACCTTTACCATCGCCCGAGATATACAACGCGAGTCACGCCTGCGTCTGGGTAGTCGTCCCGCCGAAGAAATAACGCCCCTAGAAGCCCTTAAGGCTTATTTGGAATTGCAGAAAATCTCAACGGAAAGGCAAAAGACACTACTTGAATATGGAGAAAAGCTGCTTAAAGAACGCGAGTCCTAGTTCTTCGCGTCCCAGATGAAGATGGACGTTACCACCGAAACCGCTGTTACAGCAATCGCCGAGAAAAAGAATACCTGCTCGTAGGAATAAATATTCGGTACCAGCCAGCCGTAGACCGGCGCAAAAATGGCTCCCGTATATTGCATTGTAAAGTAGTAGATGCCGTAAATAGTCGCCCGGTTCTTCGCTGGCGTCTGGCCCATGATAAAGACTTCGGTCACCGGCATACGGATAGCGTTGTTGACGCCCATGATGAAGAGAAGAAAAAAGAACCAGAAATTAACCGTGGTAGACCATCTCAGCCAGAAAATCAATAACCCGCTAAGTATACCGGTAACGATTATCACCTTCACCGACCCGATGCGGTCGGCAATCCAACCACCGATAACGGTCCCGCCGACAATAGCAGGGAGGAAAGACACGGACATAATCCAGGTCACGGAGGTATCAGTAGCACCTAGTTTATCTACGATGAATAAGCTCATTAAAGCCTGGACGGACATGCCGGCGCCGCCCCCGACAACCATCTGGATAAGGTATGCCCAGAGGCGCCGTTTATAGCCCGGCTGGGGCGGTTTTTCCTCGGCGAGTCTCTGTTTTGCGGCACGAACGTGGGTCAGACCGCCGCGCTTGGTCAGATAAATAAGGAAAATAATGCCGAATATCGCTGTGGGGATAGATAATACTATAAACGGGCCGCGGAAACCCATCGAAGGCCAGAGCCACATAACGCCACCGGCGATAAGCGGGGCGATGAAAAAGCTGGCGTTACCTCCGACCAAATGTAAACCAAGAGCGCGACCGCGTTTTTCTGGCTCCACTGCGGAAAGAATCATGGGGGTGGAAGCAGGGTGATAACCGGCAGTCATAAAACCCATGATGACAAGGAAAACTATGAACATAATATATGAGTTGGACAAGCCCGTAATGAGGCCGCCTACCGCCACACCCAGTGTACCGATGGCAAGGAGAATCGTCGGGCCGATTTTATCCACCATGCGGCCAGCGGGAATATTGCCTGCGCCGCTGGAGAAGGCATAAACAGTAGTGATAAGCATCGCCTGGAAATTGTCCAAGCCAAAGGCAGTACGGATGGAAGGAAGTAGCGGGTTAGGGAGAGCCGTCAACAAGTGATGGCCGAAGTGCGCCATGATAAACCACGGCAAGCCCTGCCTCATGAACGACTTAGGTTTTTGAGCAGTTGGAGAGTCTGTAGAACCAGTCGGTTGTGTAATCGATCTATCCTTTCAAGTATGTTAAAAAACGGCTAAAGAAACATTGAAGTGCTAATATTGATAAAGATAACGTTATATCGTGTTATGATGTTAACTTATGGTTATTATATTATTTATCCGTTTTAATTACAAATTACCGGTTTTCGTGCCTGATAATTGACAAACCAATAGCGATATGTGTTACGATATATCGTAATGAAGATGGGGAGGTAATTATGTTTCATCGTCCGTTCTTTCATTTCGAGCGACAATCACGCCTCTTTGAAAAAGGCGACCTTAAATATGTGATACTGAACCTCTTAAAAGATAAACCCAGCCACGGCTATGAAATTATCCGCGCCATGGAAGAGCTCTTCCACGGTTTTTATACGCCCAGCGCCGGCAGCGTTTACCCCACCCTCCAGATGCTGGACGATATGGGTTATGTCCGCGTCTCGGAACACGACGGTAAGAAAGTATATACCATCACCGAAGAAGGCAAGAAGTTCCTCAACGAACAGCAGGAAATGATTGAAAAAATCGAGTGCCAGATGAAAGACTGGTGGGGACCGCGGAATATCACCGATTTCCACGAGACAATTCATGAGCTTAAAACCCTCGGTCATATGGTAGGCAGCCAGGCACACAACCTTGGGGCAGAAAAATGGGCTAAAATTAAAGAAGTAGTTTCCCGCGCCCGCCGCGAAATTGAAGAGATACTGGAAAAAGAGTGATTATTGCCGTTTCTTTGGCCAAAAATAACTGGAGCCAGCGATAGGACTTGAACCTACGACCCGCGGTTTACGAAACCGCTGCTCTACCACTGAGCTACGCTGGCTTTTTTAGTTCCCCAACCACCCTCTCCAAGTTATTTCTAAGCTTCCTTTCAATTATATGGTGATATGCCTCTAATGTAAAGATGACCCTATTTATCACCCGTTCAAGCCCAACCTGGCAGCT
>JBGOXC010000156.1:0-3848 GCA_041478935.1 Dehalococcoidia bacterium | reverse complement strand
CGGCGCAGAGAAATATTCTTGGCTTAGTGAATAAAGTTGGTCTGCAAATCGGCGGTGAGGTCATCAAGCACCGCGCCTACGCCCAGGATATCCAGGCGGCCATCGGCGGCAAAGCTACCCACCCTGTCTGCGGCATCCCCGGCGGCATGAGCAAAGCGATTAACGAGGAAGAGCGCAAGGACTTCGAGGCTAAAGCCAAATCCCTGGTGGACTTCGCTCAATTCAGCCTCAAGCTCTTCAACGACCGCGTTTTAAGCAACAAGGAATACCTTAATCTCATTACCGGTAATATCTACACCATGAAAAGCTATTACATGGGTATGGTGGACACCAAAAATAAAGTGAACTTTTACGACGGCGACCTGCGCCTAGTCGACCCCGACGGCAAAGAGGTCGTTAAGTTTAAAGCCGCCCAGTATCTGGACTATATTGCCGAGCACACCGAACCCTGGTCTTACATGAAATTCCCCTTCCTGAAAAAAGTGGGTTGGAAGGGCTTTGTGGAAGGCAAGGACAGCGGTATTTACCGCGTCAGCCCTCTCGCCCGCCTTAATGTCGCCGACGGCATGGCGACGCCGCTCGCCCAGGCGGAATACGAAAAAATGTATAAAACCCTCGGCGGTAAACCGGTGCATGCCACCATGGCATTTCACTGGGCGCGTCTCATCGAGCTGCTTTACGCTTCGGAGCGGCTGCTGGAACTCTGCCAGGATAAAGAAATCACCAGTCCCGATGTCCGCACTATACCCACCGCCACCCCCGATGAAGGCATCGGCGTGGTGGAAGCGCCGCGCGGCATTTTAATCCACCACTACAAGACCGATAAAAACGGCATCATCCAGAAAGTGAACATGATTGTCGCCTCGGCGCATAACTACCCGGCCATGAATATATCTATCAAAAAAGCCGCCCAGGGCTTAATTAAAAAGGGAACACCGGCTACCGAAGGACTGCTCAACATGGTGGAAATGGCTTTTCGCGCTTACGACCCCTGCATGGGCTGCGCCACCCATTCTCTCCCCGGCCAAATGCCCTTGGAGGTAATCATTCGCGATATTAATGGCGAAATTATCCAGAAATTAAATCGAACTTAAAAACTATGAATAAAAACAAACTTAAAACTTTAGTTCTTGGCCTCGGCAACCCCATCTTGAGTGACGATAGCGTCGGTTGTCGCGTGGCGATGGCTTTACAGGAAAAACTGCACCTGCCGGACATAGATATTCGTGAGGCCAGTATCGCCGGGCTGGATTTTTTGGATGCCCTCGCTGGCTACGACCGCACCATCATTATCGACGCCATTCAAACCGGCCAAAGTGAACCGGGAAAGATATACCGTTTCGGACCCGATATACTGGCCAACACCCGCCACGCCTCCTCTCCCCACGATATAAACCTGGCCACCGCCCTGGAACTCGGTAAAAAGCTTAACCTGCCATTGCCGCGGGAAATCACCATCTTCGCCATCGAAGCTGGCGACGTCACGTCCTTTAGTGAAGACTGCACGCCCGGTGTCGCGCAGGCAATCCCCGCCTGTGTTGATATGGTCATTCAAGAGCTACAGATAGCTTCTTAAAGTTTTAACTCTTCTGCCACATCCCCCAGCCCCAGCTCCGCCATCCGCTTTTTGTTCGGCTTGCCCGTCTCGGCATCCCACTGCATAATCTTAAAATAATCTTTTACCATGGTTGCTTCATCAACCGTAACGCCCGCGTTAGGCCCTACTTTAAAGGGTGGCTTGCCGAGCAGCCGACCGGATATTTTGTAAGACTGCAGCCCGATGCCCTCACGCAGGTTGAAACTTTGGCGCATATTTTCAATTCTCTCCCCGCTAAGTACCAGGTCATCGGTGGTAACATCCCAGCCGGTTACCGGCGCCATGAAATGAGCGATGCCATCTGTATCCGGGAAAGCCGAGTTAACGAAAAGGCATGTTCCGGAGCACATCAGCGCGTGCTGGAAGTTGCTGCCCCGCGCGTGCACCTCCCCCCTGCCTGTATATAGTTGTCGGTTGATATCTGGCAGCAGCCCCTTGTTGTGGTGCTCCTCCGAGCCCTGGGTATGGCGCGCTGGCGTGGCGTTAGTGAGGTACGTCGTCGCCATTGCCGAGGTGGCAATGGGATTATGCCCCGGCACCTCCTGCCCGTGGACGTGCATGGCATATTCGGCGGCGTTCTTGCCTATCTTTTGCGCTGCCACCTTAACGCCGTCCGCCAGTATATCGCCGAAGCCCTCTCGTAATCCCATCTTTTCCGTCATCGCCACCAGCGCTTGATGGTTACCCCAGGTCAGCTCGATGCCGCCGGTGTCCTTTTTAGTAATCAACCCTTTTTCGTAGCACTCCATGGCAAAAGCGATTACTGCCCCGGCGGAAATCGTGTCGATACCCAGGCGATTGCAAATATCGTTGGCTTTGATGATTGAATCTATATTGCTGTTCAGGCAGTTGCTGCCGAGCATGGCGATGGTCTCATATTCGGGGCGGTAGGAGCCGGCGGCGTATTTATATTGACCAGTGCCTTCTTTCATCGTGGCTTCGCAGCCGACCGGGCACTGCCAGCAGGCGATACGTCTTAAGCGACGCGTGTCAACCGCTTCGGAGCCCAGTGTGGCGGCATTCGGGAAATCGTTGAGCGCCACCCCGCCCCAGTTCTTCACCGGCGAGTCGCCGGCTTCGATGCTACTGGCCGTCGTGAAGGTCGTGCCGAATTTCCGTAGGATGCTGACATGTCCCCCCAATAGAGCCATGTACTTCGTCCTTAAATCCTTAACGGCTTGTTCATCGTAAACGGGCACCTTCATCTTGCCCTTTACCGCCACTGCCTTGAGTCGCTTCGACCCCATTACCGCGCCCAGACCGGACCTCGCCGCGACGCTGCCCTTTAAATGCACCACACCGGCGATGAGCGAAAGCTTTTCCCCACCCGGCCCGATGCAGGCAACCTCTGTCTCTTTTCCCAGTTCCGCTCTTATCATGTCCTCGGTAGCGTAGGTATCTTTGCCCCAAAGATGCCCGGCGTCCTTAAGTTCTGCCTTGCCGTTATCGATAAAAAGATAAACCGGCTTGGGGGAAATGCCCGTGAAAAAAACAAAGTCATAGCCGGCGAACTTTAAAAAAGCGCCGAAATGCCCGCCGGAGTTGGCGTCGCCCCACCCGTCCGTCAGCGGCGACTTGCCGACTATCGTGTAGCGCGTACCGGAGATTGCCTGCGTGCCGGTGAGTGGCCCCGTCATAAAACCAAGGATGTTCTCCGGTCCCAGCGGGTCTACGCACGCTTTCATCCGGCTGAACAGTATCCTGGCACCGATACCATAACCCCCGATAAATTGCCGCGCCATGTTCTCATCGAGCGGCTCGTCTTCAAATTTTCCCCGCGTCAAATCAACCCATAGTATTTTCCCCATGTAGCCTCTGGACATGCTTGCCTCCGTGAAAAATTACGAGAAAAGGTGACGCCATTATTATACTATATTGCCCTGTGTTGCTAATACCCACAACTTCACCTGTTTATCTGTAAAGGGGAGTGCTCGAGAGGGGCGCCAGCCCCTCTCCAATAACCTCCACCTCTCAAACAATAAAAAGCATGACTTATAGATAATCCGGTTTGAGAGGGGGACTAAGGGGCTTGCACTGAGCGAAGCGAATGTGGTGAGGTAAAGAAAAATGGAAAGCACCGAAAAGAGAATAATAGTTGTTGGCTCCTTAAGACATCATGGTGTTGTAACTACCTCTTGGGACGCGAAAGAAATGCCAAACATAGCTGAATATAAAAACGTATTAATAGATATGTCTAGTCTTATTCCACTTTTAAATGAAGTTATGAATATGCCAGTAAAACAAATGATTG
>JBGOXC010000078.1:0-5910 GCA_041478935.1 Dehalococcoidia bacterium | reverse complement strand
GAAAACCTCTGCGACCGCGTGGCTATTGTGGATAAAGGTAAAATCGTCGCTTCGGATACCCCGCAGGGGCTTATCGCTAGCCACGCCACCGCCGTGCGTGTTATTTTCTCCACCGATAGAAGCGACCTCGACTGGCTAAAGAAAGTGCCCGGCGTTAACACAATCAACCAGCAAGGTACGCGCTTTGTCGTCGAGGGCAGCGGGCCTTTATTGGCTCTAGTGGCGGCGGCTCTGGTGGAGCATAATATCGTGCCGCTCGACCTGCGTAGCGAACAGCCAAGTCTAGAGGATGTATTCCTGAAGGTGACGGGCCATTCCGCCGCGGAATGATGATTTAACATGAGCGCATTATTAAAATTAACCTGGGTAGAAATAAAGCTCTTCATTCGCGAGCCTATTACGGTCATCTTTACGCTGGCTTTGCCTCTAATTTTCCTCTTCGTTATGGGTGGAGTTTTTGGCAATACGCCTGACCCCGATGTTTACCGTGGTGTCGGCGCCATGAACTATTATATGCCGTCCTATTTTGGCTTGATAATGATGGCTATCGGCACGGTGGCATTGCCGGTGCACCTGGCTGGCTACCGCGAACGCGGCGTCTTGCGGCGTTTCCGGGCTTCATCTTTCTCTGTATGGTCGGTGCTGGGTTCGCAGATGCTGGTAAGCTTTGTTATTGCTATCGTTGGCTGCATACTGGTGACGATACTGGGCAAGGTAGTTTATTCGCCCGATTGGCCGGTTAACCCCGGGCTTTTAATAGTGGCTTTCATTATCGGCACGGTGTGCTTCACCTGTTTTGGATTTTTCCTCGGCGCGGTATTACCCTCCACTCGCTCTGCCCAGGGAGTAGGGATGCTGCTCTTCTTTATCATGATGATACTTGGCGGCGCTGGGCCGCCGATGGAAGTCATGTCCACCCCGATGCAGATTATCGGGGAGGCAACACCGCTGCATTGGGTAATCTACATGTTGCAGAATCCCTGGCTCGGTTTTGATTGGCATATTAGCGCCTCTCTGATTACCGTGGGGATTACCGTCGTATCCGCCGGGCTGGGCGCCCGCTTCTTCCGCTGGGAGTAATTTTGCTATCATTACGAGCCATTCCCGAAGGGAAGGCGCGGCAATCTCTATTTTTCCCTCCCCTTGTCATTCTGAGGGAGTTCTTCCACAGAAGGACGACCGTGAGAATCTCAATCTGTGTTTTAATTAATTGACTGCCTTAATCGCCGCTACCTTGATGCTCTTTATCGTGTTCGCCACGTCTTTTATCTGTTCGTCGGTAAAGTTCGCGCTTTCTGCAATTGAAGCCGCTATCGGGTCATTTTCCAGTGAGTCTGTGGCAATGCCCACTTCGTCTTTAACTCTAACGTCTATAAATCCCGCCCCTTCGATAGCCCCCAGATATTCCGCTTCTAGCGTCGCACCGGCTATGCAGCCGATGTATGCCTCGACGGATTGCCTGACGATATCCGGTAGTTCTTTGGTCAGCACGATATCGGACACCATCAGCCGCCCGCCCGGCTTAAGCACGCGGTAGGCTTCTTTGAATACTCGTTCTTTATCTACAGATAGATTGATAACACAGTTCGAGATAATCACGTCCACGCTGTTATCGGCGACGGGCAGCGACTCTATTTCGCCCAGTCGGAACTCAACATTCTTATAATTACCTTTACGGGCGTTTTCCCTGGCTTTTTCCAGCATCTCCGGCGTCATATCCACGCCAATGACCCTGCCCTTTTCCCCCACTCTGTTCGCCGCCAGGAAGCAGTCAAATCCGGCCCCCGACCCCAAATCTAATACGGTCTCGCCCTCTTTTAATGATGCTAGCGCGATTGGGTTACCGCACCCCAGCCCAAGATTAGCTCCGTCCGGTACGCTGTTGATATCTTCTGCCGAATAGCTAATGCCTTGGCTGATATCTTTAGCGGATTGACCGCTATTGCAGCCACAGGCTTTGGTACTGGTATCGCAGCAGGAGCCACCCTCTTTCGCTATTTTCGCATACCCTTCCCTGACTGACCTTTTAATTTCCGTGTCTTTCATGATATTCCCTCTTTCTATTTTTGCAGTACTTCTTCCATCATCGGCCCCAGCATTCCTTTTACCATCTCGGAAAAGGTATCGGCTTTAATCAGGCTGATGCAGCAGACCTTATTATCTTTTTGTATGCTGACCACCGCCAGCTTATCGCCGGGGCGAATGCCAACCTTGTCTCTCAAGTCTTTAGGCAGTACCATCTGCCCACGCTCGTCTACGCTCACTATCGCTACCACCTTGCAGCACTCTGTCGGTTCGCAGGAGCTTTCGTTTTTTCCTATTTTGCTCATTTGCCCCTCCCGGTAATACAGAAAATTCAGATAAATCAGACTATACTGATATTATAGAGGAACAAAGATACTTTATCAAGCCTTTCTATGATTTGTAGAGTGGTATAAAGGGGATTTTACCCTCTGCCATTCCAGCGAAAGACAGAATCCGTAACTCCCCCTTTTATAAAGGGGGAAACTTTGCACAAGAATACCACATTGCACAAAATTCCCAATCCCTGCACAAATATATTTTTCGCCTTAATTCATTAGAAAGTCGTGGTCTTCGCCATCATCTAATGCCGATGGTAGAGCCTCTGTCAATCGTAGTTCTACCCTTTGAAGCGATTTCAGGATGGCTTCAGCTTGCGGTGTTGTTGGTTGTTGTTGTAAGAGATTCGTTACTATTTCATTTTCTTTACAGAGCGAACCATTCTCTTGCGCTAATTTTGCATTTTCGGACTGTAAGGCAATGTTATCCCCAGACACACTTTGAATCCATTGTTGGTCTTCGGTTTTCGCTTGCCTATAACCTTTCTTACAACCATTATCCTTCCCTATTTGATAAACAACCCAACCAACTCCAAGTACAATCAATCCACCAAAAATTAGTTCCTCATTCACTTACATTCTCCTTCGGGGCGGTGTCCGCTCGCCTGCCAAGACAGGGCGGGCTTCGCCCCACTTTTCTTTATTTATCGCTTTGCTTCAATAGGTCTTATCCTTTCTTTATCCCAATAAGGGCTTTTACATTTTGGGCATATAGTTGGTCTTCGTATAGTTCTAGGAACCCACATATGACCACAACGTTCGCACCGATACCCATTAATGGTTGTTTCTGGCATGGCTACACCTCCTCATTTATTCCTACCTATTATTATATACCCTTTGTCAATACCTTACAAGAATATATAAATATAGGCTATACCCCCTTGACAAAAGACTTACCTAGTGATATAATAAGAGTAGGTAAGTTGATAGGGAGGCATAATATGGAACTAAGAGAAGAAAAAGGGTTAATGATAGCGGCAACTAGCAAGATAGACAAGATTCCGCTAGGTTATAAAGTCCGTTCGCAGTCTGGCAATGGGACTTATGTTGTCAACCTCGACAACGGCGAGCCATTTTGCACCTGTCCAGATTTTGAAACACGGCATCAGAAGTGTAAACACATTTATGCTGTTGAGTTCTCACAGAAGCGAGAGGAAACACCTGACGGTAAGGTTACTGAAACAAAGACAATGAAAATAATCTATGGTCAAAATTGGACAGCCTATAATGACGCTCAAACGGAAGAAAAAAGGCACTTCATGTCTTTACTTGCCGACCTATGTAATGACCTACAGCAACCAGAGCAAACTGCGGGTAGACCACGCTTACCCTTGTCTGATATGGCTTTCGCTTCCATATTTAAGGTCTATACTGGCTTTTCTTCACGCCGGTTCACAAGCGACATGGTAGAAGCTACCAAACTTGGCTATGCAACAAAAACTCCGCATTTTAATTCAGTATCCAATTATCTTGCTAATCCAGAACTTAGTATGATACTAAAATCACTTGTTACTTTAAGCAGTCTGCCATTAAAAAGTGTTGAAACTGATTTTGCGGTTGATTCTTCTGGATTCTCCACTTCAACTTATTCTCGGTATTACGACCATAAATATGGCAAGGAACATAATAAGCAGACGTGGATTAAAACACATCTTATGTGCGGTGTCAAAACTCATATCATTACCAGTGTGGAAGCCACCTTAAATAACTATTCTGCGGATAACAGCCAATTCCCCACGCTGGTAAATCAAACTGCCAAAACATTCACAATCAATGAAGTAAGTGCCGATAAAGCCTATACCGATAGACGCAACCTTAATCTAGTCAATTCACTCGGCGGGACAGCTTATATTCCATTCAAGAAAAACTCAACTGGACAAGGCGACCATCATCACAAGTTTGATAATCTCTGGAAGCAGATGTGGCACTTCTACAACTTCAATCAGGAACAATTTATGGAACATTATCACAAGCGGTCAAACGTAGAAACTACATTCTCGATGATTAAAGCTAAATTTGGAGGATTCGTTCGCTCCAAGTCCGAGATAGCGCAGATAAACGAAGTTCTATGCAAGGTTGTCTGCCACAATATTTGTGTCCTGATACAGTCAATACATGAACTGGGAATAGAGCCTATCTTTACAAAGGAGTAGTGTATGAGTACAATAAATGCATATAAAAATGAATGCAGAATTTTATTTTCTAATATTTACTTTCCTAACTCTTGTTATTGGGGCGGCGGTGCAAATTATGCCTAGCTATAAGAGTTGGGTTGCCTCTGCTTCGTTGTTTTTTATAGCGGGATTGCTATTTTTAGTCACAACTACAATCTGGCTGTGGCATAATCTTTTATGGGGCATAGTAGTAATAATTATATTATTCATACTAATATATTGTTTACTTAATAATAAAATACCCAAAATCAAACACCCCACTTGGATAAGTATATCTTTTATAACTATCTGCATCATAGGCATAATTATGATAATAATAGTTGATTTATTCGGTGTAGGTTTTAGTCCCCAAACAAATATACCAACTCAAACTTCTATCCTAACAACCACAACTACAACCACAGAAACTACAATTATGACTACAACCCAAACAACTGGAGTACCAACTACAACCACCGTGACATTCAACCTACCTCAAGGAATGCAGTTAAGTAGTGTTAGCCCAGAAGATATAATGAATGATATTGAAAATGCACTTCCATCTCTACATCAAAATGTGATAAATCAATACATAGGTGTTCAATATATATGGGAGGTAACTTTATTTTCTATTGACCCTATTACAGAAAGAATCCATGCCGTTTCCCTAACGGGTAATGCCGGGATATTCTTTAATATTATTATTAATGATTATCAGAAAATAAATACTTTGCATAGAGGAGACCATTTTGTTGTTCAAGGTACTATTCTTTCAATTGTAGAAGGTCTTTGGATAAATTTATCAAATTGTACGCTATATTTTTCCAATTAATCAGTCAATAGATTATTTGTGCAGAATTATCACTTGCACAATAAATCATTGAAAAAGACAGCTATATGTGCAAAGCCTAAAGGGGGATTAAGGGGGTTTTTACGCTCTGTCATTCCAGCGTAGGCTGGAATCTATCATTGCCTTACACCCTTGCCACCTCCAAATAAAAGAATCGAGGGCTTCCTCTTTCTGTGATTTGTCGAGGGGTATAAAGGTTGTGAGGTTAACCGACACCAGAGTATTGAATATCGCTAGTTTTTAGTTTAGATTGTATTGTAATAAAAACCCTGTATATTCCATCTTGTGGTAAACTTGACATAAACTAAAAAACAAATCAGCCTATTTTGAAGCTAAAATGAAAAAAATTTTCCGCAAACAAATAGGAAAATGTTAGACCCGTAGCGTCGCGCCCAATTCTTTAGTGAGTCTCGCCAGTACTTGTTCTTGTACCTTGTGGACCGTTTCGTCGGTCAGTGTCTGGTCGGGCGATTGGTAGACCAGCCGGTACGCGAGCGACTTCTTGCCCTCCGCTACTTGTTTGCCGGCATACACGTCGAAAAGGATG
>JBGOXC010000226.1:0-2715 GCA_041478935.1 Dehalococcoidia bacterium | reverse complement strand
GGTTCAAGTTTGTGTAAAGTTTCAGGGCTGGCTAACCTATCGATATAAAGTGTGCCATTCAAATGGTCAATTTCGTGCTCCAGCGCCTGGGAGAGCAACCCTTCCCCTTTAATGCGGATTTCTTTGCCGTTGATATCAAGTCCTTTGGCGGTCACTGCTTCCGCACGATATATCTCACCGATATAGCCGGGGATACTTAAGCATCCTTCGTCAACGAGGCGCTGGCCTTTACGGCGGATAATTTCACCATTGATCAGGATGATATCTTCATTTTTTTCTTTGGCTTCTTCCTCATCCGGTAGACAAATAACAGTGATACGCAAAGAAACGCCAACCTGCGGTGCAGCCAGCCCCACCCGGCCAGGCTCGGCGTGCAGCGTTTCCCGCATATCGGCGATAAGCTTTTTTATAGATTTATCAATGCTGGTGACCCGCTTAGTCTTCTTACGCAGAATGGGGTCGGGCACCTTAATTATCGGCAGAACCGCCATGAAGTCTCCTTCTATTTTAAGTTTACTGAATGAGGCCTATCGGGTCAATATCCACCACCCAGCCGTGCCCGAAATCCAACTCACCAAGAAAAGCCGGTAGATTCTGTCCACGAATAATCAACTGCCAGCGATACCTGCCCCGCAGGCGGTGGATAAAAGCCGGCGCCGGCCCGATGATGCTGATGCCCGCGATGCCTCGAACATTGCCCTCTTCGATAAGCGTCTTTCGCATCTTTTCCGATTCGCGCTGGCAGACAGCATCATTGGTATGCGTAAAACTTAAGCGAGCAAGTTGGGTAAAGGGCGGATTGTTCAGTTGCCGACGATAGTTGATTTCTTGCTCGTAGAAAGAGGCATAGTCGTGGCTAGCAATCGCCCGAATAGCGTAATTATCCGGAGCAAAGGTCTGGATAATAACCCTACCCCCGGCAGGACCACGTCCCGCTCGCCCCGCCACTTGGCTTAATAACTGATAGGTCCGCTCGCCGGCGCGAAAGTCCGGCAGATTAAGGCTGGTATCGGCATTGACGACCCCTACCAGCGTCACCGACGGTATATCCAGCCCCTTGGCAACCATCTGCGTGCCGATGAGTACGTCCGCCTTACCGCCGCGGAATTGGCGTAAGATATCTTCGTTGGATGTCTTGCCGGTAATAGCGTCGCTGTCCCAGCGCAGTTGCCGGGCGCGCGGAAAGGTATACTTTACCTCCTGCTCCAGCTTTTGCGTACCGGCACCCAGAAACTTAAGCTGGCGATTGCCACAGTTGGGGCAAGCAGCTGGCACGGGTATTTTATAGTTACACTGGTGGCAGGTCAACACATCGTCGTTAATGTGGTGGGATAAAGGCACCTCGCAACGGCGGCAGCGCAGCACATAGCCGCACCGCCGGCACTGAATATAGTACGCCCCACCCCGCCGGTTTAAAAACAGTATCACCTGCTCGCCGGCGGCGATGGCTTTATTGATAGACTGCTCTAGCACTCGACTGAACAGGCTGCGGTTGCCCGCCTTAAGCTCCGCCCGCATATCCACCACCTCCACTTGTGGCAGTGCTGCCCCGGGCGCTGCCCGCTGCGGCAGCTCAAGCAAGTGGAATTGGTCATTTTTCGCTTTATAATAGGTTTCGACATCCGGCGTGGCGCTGCCGAGGACGACCACCACACCAATCAATTCCGCCAGTTTGATAGCCGCATCGCGCGCGTGGTAATGCGGTGGGCTGTCCTGCTTATAAGTCCACTCGTGCTCTTCATCAATGATGATTAAGCCAAGGTTGGGCTGGGGTGCAAAAAGGGCGCTACGGGAGCCGATAACGACATCGCACTCGCCGTTCTGGATACGATGCCATTCGTCGAACTGCTCGCCCGGCGATAGTCTGCTGTGCAGTACGCCAACGCGCCCGGGGAAACGCGCGGCAAAACGCTCGATGGTCTGGGGGGTAAGTGAAATCTCCGGCACCAGCACGATGCCTTTCTTCCCCTGCTTTAGCGCTTCGGCCAGCGACTGCAAATAAATTTCCGTCTTGCCGCTGCCGGTGATGCCGTGGAGTAAAAAGACCCTCGGCGATACTCCTGTTTTATCTAAAGCCGCTTTGATGACCGAAAAAGCGGCCTGCTGGTCGGCAGTAAGGTCCAAAGGTAAAGATAGGTTGATGTTGGCGTAAGATAGCGGCGACCGCCTCACCTCTATTGTTTCCCAGGTAACCAGTCCCAACCGTTCCAGAGCGTTAGCAGCGGCTTTATCCGCTCCAGTCTGCCGTCGGGCTTCCTGCCAAGCTAAAGCACCAGGCCGTTCTTTTAGGTAATCGTAAAGCTTTTTTTGTTTGGGCATGAGTTTAGCAGGTGCATCTCTGTTTGGCACCAGAGCTATATGGAGTTCGCTTTTAGGTTTCATCCTGACCGGCGCCAGCTCGTAACTCCGGCTAATAAGACCCTGCCGGACCATTTGCAGAACGACAGCGCCGGCTTTTTTCTTGCCGAGCGCTCGTTCGATAGTCTTAAGCTCCACCCTGCCCTTGTCTAAAACCAGACTAATAACTTTCTTTGGCCCATCTTCAAGCGAGGCAATATCTATGTTGGGATGCGCCGCCTGGATAAAGGTAAGCGCCTTACGCTCGAAGGATGGCGGGAGCATCAGAGCCACGGCGCTGAAAAGCGGCGCCAGGTAATATTCGCTTATCCAGCGGGCGAGAGAAATTTGGTGGGGTGATAGAAGCGAGGTGGGTTC
>JBGOXC010000189.1:0-3214 GCA_041478935.1 Dehalococcoidia bacterium | reverse complement strand
GGGGCAGCGGTGTTTTTGTTAATAAATCAATGCCTGCCACTATCTATCAACCTCTCCCATGGTGATGTCAATACTGCCGAAAATCACGATAAGGTCGGCAACCTTCCAGCCCCGCACCATCTTCCGCAGCGCCCCCAGGTTTATCAGGCTGGTGGAGCGTATGTGGCAGCGGTAGGGCGCGATAGAACCATCGGAAACAATATAGTAGCCAAGCTCACCTTTTGGTCCCTCGATATGGGCATAAGCCTCACCGGCAGGCGGGCGGATAAGATTGTTTACATCAGCTCTAAAAGGACCGCTAGGTACCTACTTGATGGCCTGCTCGATGATGCGCAGGCTCTGTCTCATCTCCTCCATCCTTATGCGGTAGCGGTCATAGCAGTCGCCGTTCTCACAAGTTGGAATATCAAACTCAAAACGGTCATAGATGGAATAGGGGTCGTCCTGGCGTAAATCGTGTTTAATGCCACTGGCGCGCGCCACGGGACCGCTGATGCCGCAGTTGATGGCTAATTCTTTAGGCAGAATACCGACGCCTTTAGCGCGGGCGATTAATATCTCGTTCTGCTTGAGGAAAAACTCAAATTCTTCGATAAAGCTGCGTAGTTGGGGGATGAATTTCGCTATCGCCGGCAGAAACTCATCAGGAATGTCCTGGCTAACGCCGCCGATGCGCATGTAGTTATGCATCAACCGCTGCCCGCAGAGCATTTCCAGTAGGTCGTAGATTTTCTCCCGTTGGCGCCAGAGGTAAAAGAAGGGCGTGCCGAGGGCGCCGGCATCGTTTAACATGGCGCCGATAGCGACGCAGTGGTTGCCGATGCGCTGTAGCTCAGCGGTAATGACGCGGATATATTCGCCGCGCTCCGGCACTTTTATACTCGCCAGCTTTTCCACCGCCAGGCAGTAACCGAAATTATTGTTCATGGCGGATACGTAGTCCAGGCGGTCGGTAAGGGGAATGCAGCCGGTGTAGGTGCGCTCCTCCATGAGTTTCTCGATGCCGCGGTGCAGGTAACCGAAAATCGGCTCGATATCCAGGACGACCTCGCCGTCCAGCGTCACCCGCATGCGGTAAACGCCGTGGGTGCTGGGGTGCAATGGCCCCATATTCAGCACGAAAGGTTCGGTTTTCACCGTCAATTCCTGCGTGGTCGTCACCGGTTCCAGTCCTTTCGCAAAGGGTGACCCGTGAACCCTTCCCAGAGGAAAATGCGCTTTAGATTCGGGTGCCCCTCGAACGTAATGCCCATGAGGTCGTAAACCTCCCGCTCCTGCCAGTCCGCACCTTGGTATATGCCCGTCAGCGAAGGCACGGTAGGGTTATCGCGGGTATAGCAGCGTACTTTTAGAACGACGGAACGGTTAAATTCGAGCGATGTCAGCATGTAAACAACCTCAAAATAGTTGTAATAATCCACGGCGGTAATATAGTTGAGGTAATCGAACTTGAGTCCCTCGGTGGTCTTGAGGTATTCCACCACCGCTGGCAGAGCATCACTTTTTACCAGTACGCTTTCCGCCCCGGCTTCCTCAATAGCGCCGGGGAATTTGGTGCCCAGCTGGCTGACTATTTCCTTGGCGGAAAGGGCGGTCGTCATTGCTTTTTGCCTTTCTTTAGGGGGTTCGGGAGTTCGTCCAGGTCCGGCACGGCTTTCGCTTTAGCTATCTTCTTTTGCAGTTGCTGGATGCCGTAAATCAGGGCTTCCGGCCGCGGCGGGCAGCCGGGCACGTAAACATCCACGGGGATTATCTTGTTGTAGCCCGGGACGACGTTGTAACCCGAGCGGAAGATGCCGCCGCTGATGCCGCAGGCGCCCATGGCAATCACCCACTTGGGTTCCGCCATCTGGTCGTAAATGCGCCGCACGTTAGGCGCCATTTTCCAGGTGAGTGTTCCTGCCGTAATCAAGAGGTCGGCCTGGCGCGGGGAAGCCCGCATGATTTCCATACCGAAGCGTGCCCCGTCAAAACGGGGAGCTAAAAAAGCCATCCATTCCAAACCGCAGCAGGCGGGGTAACATACTGATGTCCAGAGGGAGGAGCGCCGCGCCCAGTCGATTACCCAGTCCAGCGAGGTAACGACGATATTGCGTTTGATATCCTCATCCAGCCAGGCATCGGGGTCGCGAATAGACTTCCGGCTTGATACTTTGAGCTTTTCGATAACTTGACCTTCATGCTGGTCAAGCTCTTTAGCGTCGTAAATGTATTCTTTATCGCTGTCTATTTCCATTCCAGTGCCTTCTTTTTCCAGGCGTAGATATAGCCGACCAGGACGATAAACACCAGTATCAGAACGACGTAAAGGCTGAATGCCCCGAGTTGCTTTAATTGCACTGCCCAGGGGTAGAGGAAAACCACCAGCACATCGAGGGCGAGAAATACGAGGGCATAAAAATAATAACGAAAGTTGAACTGCACCCAGGTCTTGCCGATGGTCTCCATGCCGCACTCGAAGATGGAGCTTTTGATGGGGTTGGGATTGCTGGGAACGATTTTTAGATATTTTAAGATAATAGGGATAAAGACCATTAAAAGGGAAAAGAGGATAGCCACCACCAGGAATAGTCCGATTAATCCGTAACTTGCTAGCAAATGGACCTCTGAATATCTGGGAAAAATACCTGCTTTTTACGCGCCCGCGAGGCTGTTTATAGCTTCGGAGCACTGAAAAAGTATAGCATAGATTTTTTGAAAAAAGCAAACGGCGTGGCTGCGTTATTTTATCAGCCCGTACTTCTTGGCTATCTTCTCCAAACCGGGCATGGACTTCTCTAAAAGTTTGTCGTCCACGCAGTAGACTAAACGAAAATAGCCGTGCACGCCGAAAGCCACTCCCGGCACCGTTAAAACATGGTGCTCGTGCTGCAGTTCGTGCACAAAAGCCACGTCGTCCCCGATGGGGCATTTGGGGAAGATATAAAAAGCCCCCTGCGGTTTATTGACCGTGTAGCCCATCCTCACCAGGTTGTTGTAGATAAAGTCGCGGTGGCGCTGGTATTCGCTAACGGGTATGGTCACGTCCTGGATTTTCGTTACCACGTTCTGCATAAAAGCTGGCGCGTTGATAAAGCCCAGCACGCGTGTGCAGAAGACGAATCCCTTAATCATGTCGTCGTGCCCCTCGCAGTCCGGGTGCAGCGCCACGTAGCCGATGCGCTCGCCGGCGATGGAGAGGTCCTTGGAGTGGGAGGTGCAGATGATGCTGTGC
>JBGOXC010000030.1:0-8706 GCA_041478935.1 Dehalococcoidia bacterium | reverse complement strand
TGAAGCCCGGAAACGCCGCAAGACGCCGCGTTCGCGGTAGCCAGCCAGGTGCACCGGCAGCGCTACGGTGCCAATAGCCATCATTATCAAGCCAAAATAAGAGGGCATGTAGTAGTTCATGGCGCCGACACCACGGTAAACATCGGGGTCGGGCGTGTTGCCAAAAACTCCACCCATAACGAAGAGGAAAATCAAGGGCAAAGCCAGCGTAAAGATGACCGTAATAGGCTCACGAATGAAGAGCTTAATTTCTACCCAGGTCAATTTTAATAATGCGCTCATGTTAAATCATCATTCCGCGGCGGAATGGCCCGTCACCTTCAGGAATACATCTTCTAGACTTGGCTGTTCGCTGCGCAGGTCGAGCGGCACGATATTATGCTCCACCAGCGCCGCCGCCACCAGAGCCAATAAAGGCCCGCTGCCCTCGACGACAAAGCGCGTACCTTGTTGGTTGATTGTTTTCACGCCGGGCACTTTCTTTAGCCAATCAAGGTCGCTTCTATCGGTAGAGAAAATAACGCGCACCGCGGTGGCATGGCTGGCGATAAGCCCCTGCGGGGTATCCGAGGCGACGATTTTACCTTTATCCACAATAGCCACGCGGTCGCAGAGGTTTTCCGCCTCGTCCATAAAGTGTGTCACCAGTACGATAGTAGTACCGCGGTCGCGCACCGCGCGTATCAAATCCCAGGCGACGCGGCGGGCGGCGGGGTCGAGGCCGGTGGTCATTTCATCGAGAAAAACGACTTCCGGGTTATTTACCAATGAAAGAGCGATAAAGAGCCGCTGCTTTTGGCCGCCGGAGAGGTTGGCGAAGTTGGCTTTGCGTTTATCAGCGAGTCCCCACTGCTCCAGAAGGACATGCCAATCCAGCGCTTTAGAGGCGACCGAGGCAAAGAGGTCCAGAGCTTCCCAGACCTTGATGCGGTCGGGCAGAGCGGACTCCTGCAACTGGGAGCCGATACGGCGACGTAATTCCGGTCCTTGATTGATAGGGTTAAGACCAAGCACCTTAACGTTGCCGGAATCGGGGTGTCTTAAAGCCTGCAGGCATTCTACGGTAGTAGTTTTACCGGCGCCATTGGGACCGAGGAGACCGAAAATTTCACCTTTAGTGACTTCAAAAGAAATATCGTCAACGGCGATGGTACTGCCATAAGTCTTGCGGAGGTTTTTTACGGTGATAATGGGAGACATTTAAGGTTTATTATAACGGAAAGTTAATCTAGCTTTCAACCAGAGTTTTTACCTTCTTGATTATCTCCATTAACGGCACGATTGCCGAGTCTTTCTCCGAGCGTTGCTTGAACTCTACACTGTCTTTTTCCAGAGTGCGGGGGCTGACGGTAATGCGGAAGGGCAGACCGATTAAGTCAGCGTCGTTGAACTTTACGCCGGCGGATTCGGCGCGGTCGTCAAAAAGCACCTCAATACCGGCGGCTTGAAGGTCGGCATAAAGCTTATCGGCGACCTCGGCGACTTTAGAGTCTTCACGGTATAAAGGGCAGAGATAGACGTGGTAAGGAGCGATAGCGACGGGCCAGATAATGCCTTTAGCATCGTGGTTCTGTTCGACGGCGGCTGCGAGTAAACGACTGGGACCCAAACCATAGCAACCCATAACGATGGGATGAGAATCACCCTTTTCATCGATAAAGTTAGCGTTAAGCCTCTCACTATACATCGTGCCCAGCTTGAATATATGGGCAGCCTCAATGCCGCGCCTGGACGTTAGTTTGTCGCCGCAATTAACACATTTTTCACCAGCGCGAGCCGAGGCAATATCGGCGACAATATCCGCCTTAAAGTCGCGGGGATAGTTAACGTTCTTAAGGTGGGTGTCGGGCTTATTGCCACCGGCGACGAAATTCACGGCAGAGGATACGGAGTCGTCGGCAATGACCTTAATGCTCTTAAGTCCCACCGGTGAGGCAGCACCGGGGACAATGCCAGCAGCGGTGACTTCCGCCTCCGTCGCCAGGCGCAGGTCAACACAATGCAGCTGGTTCTTGAGCTTGGTCTCATTAACGGCGAGGTCGCCGCGGATAACGCCAAAGATAAAAACACCGTCGGCAATATAGAAGACAGCTTTAAGGGTATGGGCGGGGAACACTTTTAGAAAACCAGCCACATCCCCAATAGACTTCATGCCAGGGGTGGCGACTTCCTCCATGGGGAGGGGTTTGCCGCCAGCCACTTTCTCCTTAACGCTAACGGCTTTTTCGGCATTGGCGGCGTAATTACACTTCGGACAATAGATAACCTCATCCTCACCGGTATCGGCAATGACCATAAACTCACGGGAGTCTTTGCCGCCAATAGCGCCGCTATCCGCCTCGACGACCACAACGGGCAAGCCGCAGCGCCGAAAGATATTCAGATACGCCTGCCGGACTTTTTCATAAGAGATGTCCAGTCCAGCGTCATCAACATCAAAGCTATAAGCGTCTTTCATAGAGAATTCACGCGCCCGGATGAGGCCACCGCGGGGACGGGGCTCATCGCGGAACTTGGTCTGTATCTGGTAAAGCATGAGGGGCAAATCGCGGTAGCTCTGGACGTAGCGCGCCACCAGCTGGGTAGTGACCTCCTCGTGCGTAGGGCCAAGAGTTAGCTTACGTTCCCGCCGGTCAAGGAGCGTAAAACGCACATCGCTCATGCGTCCCGCCCAAAGCTCGTCCGGCTGGAGGACAGGCATATGCAACTCCTGCCCACCGGCTTTATCCATTTCGTCGCGGATGATGGCTTCTATCTTTTCCAACGACCGCCAGCCCAGCGGGAGGTAGGAATAGATGCCGGCGGCGAGCTGGTTGATTAAGCCCGCCCGAACCATCAGCTGATGCCCGATAGTATCGGCATCGGCGGGGACTTCTCTGGTTGTTTTGCTAAGCAGTTTTGAAATGCGCACGAGTGGCTCCTTTTTTAATTTCCTCAATCCCTGAATCTTGGCTGTAAATCCGGATGGTCAATATAATACTGGATTAAGTTAATTGTCTTGCCCGCGGCTCCACGAGAAAAACATATCCATTCTTCTTTGGAAGCACTTTTTCTTTGATAGTTAAAAGTCCTGGAGGCGAGGTCTTCTACATATTTACAGAAAAGGCCGCGCTTTTCTCTCACCCTCTTGATGTAATCTGCGCCCAATTGATACCAGCACTTAAGAACAGAGGGGCCGCCATAGACTTCTATAGCGATGTGCTCGTCAATGATGCCCTGATGAACCAGAGCACCGAGCAGTTCGAATTTATCAAGGACGCCGCCTATTTGCTGCCTTAAGACGACATCGGCTTTATTGGGATGTTCCAACAACCGTCTGACTTGAGCCGGTTCTAAATTATATATTTTTCTGAAGGTATCCAAAATATTGGTGTGACGCAGCATGTCAAATAACTCAACAGCAATTTGGGCTTTCATACTGTTCCTGGACACTTCCGCCTGTTTATCCGCCTGAGATTTACTATGAGCTGCCTGCCAGATAGCCACGCCAACTCCGGCGGCCAAAATCCAGGTAGCAATAGCCATAATCTCTGTCCAGTCCCACCAATTCCAGAAAAAATCAGTGATAACAAAGAACACAGCAATTGCCAGTAAAATGACGATGAATAGCCAGATATTTCTGGTTATCCAGTTAACAAGTTTTGAAACGATTGACTTATCTTTTTGTTTCTTTTTAGTAACCATCTCTAAATATTCAATACTGCTTTCATTAAAGCCTCAAAGAAGTCTTTCTCCTCAACCACCGTCACCTTTTCTCCCTTCTTAAAGATAACGCCCTTGCCCTTGCCGCAGGCGATGCCGACATCGGCGTCTTTAGCCTCGCCGGGGCCGTTGACCATACAGCCCATGACGGCAACCTTGATGGGCTTATTAATCTTTAGAAGCCGCTTTTCGACCTCTTGCGCCAATTTTACCACGTCCGCCTCGGCGCGACCACAGGTGGGGCAGGAAACTAAAACAGGACCGTGTTGACGGAGGTCGAGGCTTTTGAGAATTTCATAAGCGGCAAAGACTTCTTCCTGGGGCGGGGCGGTTAAAGAGACGCGGATAGTATCGCCGATGCCAAGCCAGAGCAAAGTGCCGATGCCCACGGAACTCCTAATAACCCCTGTTCGGGGTGGTCCCGACTCGGTAATCCCGATGTGGAGGGGATAAGGCATTTTCTCGGCTATCAACTGGTAGGCAGTGATGGTGGTGGGGACATCAAAAGCCTTGAGCGAGACTTTAATAAGGTCGAAGTCCAAACTCTCTAAAAGCTTAATCTGCTCTAAAGCAGCGGCGACCATTCTGTCAGCGACGGTTAGAGAGGAATCTTTAGTTGGTGGGAGAGAGCCGGCATTCAAGCCGATACGGATGGGCACGGCCCTTTCTTTAGCGGCTAGCGCCACCTTTTTCACTTTATCCGGCTCGCCGATGTTGCCGGGGTTAAGGCGAAGTCCGTCCACGCCGGCTTCCAGCGCCTGCAAAGCCAGACGGTAATCAAAGTGAATATCCGCGATAAGAGGTATTTTTATCCCTTTCATTATGTCAACTAACGCCCTAGCAGCCTGCGCGTCCGGGACGGCAACACGTACGATTTCACAGCCGACCTCCTCAAGCTGGTTAATCTGGCGGAGGGTGGCTTTAACGTCGCGGGTATCGGTCTTGGTCATGGACTGCACGACAATGGGCCCGCCGCCGCCGACGATAACGCCACCAATTTTTATCTGCTTACTAATACGTCGCTTTATCATCGTCAGCCTCCCAAAAGACTACCCCCGGAAATCCACCGGGCGATATCCTGATAGGTAATCAGTACCATTATGACCAGCAGCACGATAAAACCGGTAGAATGTATGATATTTTGCGCCTTAGGTGAGACGCGTTTACCGCGCCGCAGCCACTCGATAACGATAAATAAAAGATGGCTGCCGTCAAGCGCGGGGAAGGGAATCAGCTGGGTAACGGCGATAGCGATACTAATGAAAGCCGTCAACTCCAGTACCGGGCTGACGCCGGCATGAGCCACCTCGCCAGCGACCTGCACGATACCAACGGGTCCTGACGGCGTAAAAGGAACGGCGCCGGTTACCATCTGGATTATCCCGTTTTTATACAAAACAAGGGCATCCCAAACGGAAGTTGCACCTTCGGGTATGGCCCGCCAGAAAGGCAGACTCTCGCTGGTGATTACCGTATTAGTCATATTGGAGGTAACGCCGATAGACCCCTCCCCTTCCGGGGGCTTCCAGCGGGGCACAAGGTGAACTGTTTCTAGTGTGGCATCGGTGTGCTGTACCTCGATAGAAATTTCCGCGCCCAGATTCAGCTGGACCTCACGCGAAAACGTACCATAACTGTCCACCGGAACATCATTAACCATCAGGATAGTATCGCCGACTTGAATACCGGCTACCTCGGCAGGCGAACCGACAGCAACCTCCTGAATAATTACCTCGCCTTTAACCACATCGTGCGGGACCATGTAGGCCACAGCCATCAGCACGAAGGGCAAAAGCAGGTTCATCAAGATGCCGCCGCTAAGCACTAAAATCCTGACCCAGTACTTCCGGGAGGCTAAAGCACGGGGCGCGGCGGGGTCGATTTCTCCAGAAATTTTATTGAAACCACCGAAGGGAATCCAGTTTATAGAATAAATCGTATCCCCTATCTTTTTACCATAAAGGCGGGGCGGGAAACCGATGCCAAATTCTTCCACCCAGCAATGAGTGGCTTTAGCCAAAATGAAATGTCCCAGCTCATGGGCGAGGATGAGCACCGAAAGGACGAGGATGCCAACGACGATAGTGAGCAGCACTAAACATTACCCCCGATAACTTTAAAAGCCTCTTCCCGCGCCCAATTATCCGCCGCCTTAATAGCTTCGATTGAGGGGTGAGAGACACCATCATGTTTTTCCAGGACTTTTTCGACGATGACAGGAATATCAATAAAGCGTAGCCGCTCCTTAAGAAACAGGTCAACCGCAACCTCATCGGCGGCGCAGAGAACAGCAGGATAGGTGCCGCCCTTCGTGCCAGCCTCGATAGCCAGGCGGAGGCAAGGGAATTTAGTTATATCCGGCTGCGTAAAGGTAAGGTCGGCAAAATCAGACCAATCGAAAGCGGGCAAAGTGGCGTTGGGGAGGCGGTTGGGATAAGACAGGGCATATTGGATGGGCAGGCGCATATCAGGCAGGCTTAGCTGCGCTTTAACCGAGCCGTCGACGAACTCCACCATAGAGTGAACGATACTCTGGGGATGAATCAGCACCTGAACGTCTGCTATAGAAACGTGAAAGAGCCAATGCACTTCAATGACCTCCAAGCCTTTATTCATCAGGGTGGCGGAATCAATAGTGACTTTTTTACCCATAACCCACGAGGGGTGGGCTAAAGCCTGCATCACGGTTATATTTGCCATACGCTCCGGGGGGTAATCAAGGAAGGGACCGCCGGACGCCGTGAGGATAATGCGGCGGGGCGCCTGTTTTTCACCGTTCAGACACTGCCAGATGGCGCTATGCTCGCTATCCACAGGGTGGAGGCGAGCTTTAGCTTTTTTAGCGGCGGCGGTAATAATTTCGCCGGCGGCGACGAGGGATTCTTTATTGGCCAGGGCGATGGTCTTGCCAGCCTGGACAGCCGCTAAAACGGCGTCCAGCCCCGCGATGCCGGAGGTAGCGATAACGACAATATCAACGTCCGGGTGCGCTGCCAACTCTTCCATGGGCATGTATTTTGGGCGGAGGAAAGCCTTAAAGCTGGCACCATCGGTATCATAATTGGCGTAATAGAAGTATTCCGGTTTGAACTCCTGAATTTGGGTAAACAGCAGATTGTGATTGCTGCCGGCAGCCAGACCGATAATGCGGAAATGGTCCGGTAAAGCGCGGACGATATCCAACATCTGCTGCCCGATAGAGCCGGTAGAGCCCAGCACTGCCAGGTTTTTTACTTTGCTTTTTTCCTTAGTAGCCATGATACTTATAGTTTACAACAAATGATAGGGTGAAGCTATTGAGTGTGAAATCACCACAATATGACGCAGGGGGTCATTGGCACGAGTTCATTACCGCCCGCCATCGAAGCAGGCAGAGGTTTCTTGACCTCGGTAATGGTACAACTTGACAAAGAGAATCATTTTGATATATACTTTATGTATAGTTCCGGTTTAGGTTATTATCAACTTCTTTGAATCCCCTTAGATTTATATCAAGTATTGGATGACCCGAGCTCTAACTAAAATTTTAAGAGAGGAGGCCATCCAATGAGTTTTCAAGACAAGTCAATCCAGTGTATAGACTGCAAGACTACCTTCACTTTCACTGCCGGGGAACAAGAATTCTTCCAGACAAAAGGTTTTACCAATGAGCCCAAGCGCTGTTCCTCATGCCGCCGAACCAACAAAGAACAACGTTCCAATAGTGGCAACAGCATCTACGCGTCAAGATATTAAGTCTTCTGCGTATCTATAGCCAGTGCCGACCATAGAACGGAGTTTCCTTAGAAGGGCAGTCAATATGAAGAATTATCTTGTATTGTCTGCCCTCCAGGATTACCAGCAAGATGCTTAAAAATGATAGCTATATCATCTAAATAAGCCTATCAGAGCACGCCATGAAGATAAATTTGGAAGGAGTGGCTGGCATAAATGAATACGAATAATTTATCAAAATCAAGGAAAACATTTATTCGCAGGGAGAAGGCTCGGATTCGCCGGAATGTTTTTGATTTAAAAGAACAAGAGAAATTGATTAGCGGCTTATATACAATAGTTCATCAGGCGTAGATATACTTGGTAAGGCACACCGATTCAGATAATAACATTTCCATTACCCAGGAATGAAACGGAGGTATTATGACTTTAGACTCCTTGTGTATTCACTGGTGGATGATCGGAGATCACTCGATAGGTCACTGCAAAAAGTGCGGCGCTATAAGAGATTTTGAAAAACTTAGACTAGAAGAGCAGGCGCGCCAGGCTATTCACAGGTCGAAAATGCATAGACCAGTCGTCAGCGTTTTATAATTAAAAGGCCGGTTTTTAGCGTAAGGTCGCGAGGACCAAATAAGCCTGGATTGTTTGCTTTTATACAAAAGATTGAACTTAACTGATGTTAGTGTATTTTAAACGATAATCTCGGATTTTCTTGTCTCGCCGGCACGCAGGAAGAGAATTGTGACAATGTCGCCGGATTTGAGTCCATCTAAAGCGTTTTCCATATCCACCGCGGTGCCAATCTTTTTGCCGTTGATTTCAGTAACGATGTCACCGGGTTTTAGTCCCGCCTTTTCGCCCGACAAGCCCGGAGATACCTCCCCAATGACGGCGCCGGGTTCAGCATTTACGCCCATATGCGGGGCAACACTAGAAGCATCGGCTATTTTGAGTCCAAAGTGTATCTTTGGCGGTGCACTGGCACCGGCTGATAGCAGTTCACGAATACGGTTGCGGTCGAAGCCGACGACAGCCTGACCATCAATAACGGTAACGGGAACGCCCATCTGACCGGTAAGATTAACCATTTCCTCCGCCGCCGCACTATCGCGGGAAACATCGATTTCCTTATAAGGCACGCCAAGCTGGCCAAGAAAACTCTTGGCTTGATAGCAGTAGCCTCAGGTAGGAGTTGTATAAATTTTCACATCCATAGCATTAAGACTCGCTGTCTTTAGCGATTTGAATATCAGGCAGCTTGGGCAACTTAAAAGGATTGCCGTTCTT
>JBGOXC010000217.1:0-2813 GCA_041478935.1 Dehalococcoidia bacterium | reverse complement strand
GTCCTCGTTGACTACGTTGACCGCGGCATTCAGGAGGCGGAGGATAATGGTGCCCACGCTGTCATTATCCAGTTGGATACGCCAGGCGGACTGGACACCGCCATGCGAGATATCGTTAAACTCATCGTTAATGCCTATGTACCGGTGGTTGTTTATGTTTCCCCCTCCGGCTCCCGCGCCGCTTCCGCTGGTGTTTTCATAACTATGGCTGCCCATGTTGCCGCCATGTCGCCCAATACGGCTATCGGCGCTGCTCACCCCGTCTCCATCGGCGAGGAAGGCGAGCAGGCGATGTCCGAGACGATGGAAGAAAAAGTCGTCAACGATGCCGCCGCTTATATCCGTAGCATCGCCGAAGCTCACGGACGCAACATGGACTGGGCGGAAAAAGCCGTCCGCGAAAGCGTCTCTGCCACCGAGCGTGAAGCCCTCGAGCTTAATGTTATTGACTTAATTGCTTTGGACCTGCCGGACCTTATTAACCAACTCGACGGCCGGCAAGTGACGTTGCTTAACGGGCAGGTCGTTACGCTCCATACCGCCGGTGTTGCTATTGTTGACTTCCCCATGACAGCCATCGAAAACTTCCTCTATACTATCGCCGACCCCAATATTGCCTACCTATTATTAGGCATTGCTTCACTGGGCATCATGGCGGAGTTATTTAATCCCGGCCTCATTTTCCCCGGCATTGTCGGCGGCATCAGCCTGCTGCTAGCCTTCTATTCACTGGGTGTACTGCCGGTCAATTACGCTGGCATCCTGTTGATTGTTCTAGCCATCGGGCTCTTTATCGGGGAGGTAATATCAACCACCTTTGGCATCTTCACCGCCGGTGGCGTGGTATCATTGGTTGCCGGTTCTCTGATGCTCTTTAAAGGAGCCTCTCCTGAGTTCCAGATTAATCCTTGGCTTATTGCGGGTGTCTGTATCGTTATTACCGGTGGACTTACCTTTATTATTCAGCGCACCATCAGCGCCCATCGTAAGCAGGCATATACCGGCCGCGAGGAGTTGATTGGCAAAACAGCCACGGTTAAAGTGGCTCTTAATCCCGAGGGAACGGTCTTTTACAAAGGCGAGCGCTGGACGGCTATCTCGGAAAGAGGCGAGATACCAGCCGGCGAGGAGGTAATTATCAAAAGAGTCGATGGTCTGGTATTATATGTAGTGAAAAAACCAAAAACACGTTCGGGTAAGAAGTCAAAGCGGTAGTGGAGGTTTGCTATGGCAGATTTTCAGCCCTGGTTATTAGCTATACTGATTATTATTCTTGTTGTCTTTTTATATTTTGTGGTACTCTGGGTAGTCCGAGCCCACCAGAAGAAGGTTGCGGCTGGCAGAGAAGAACTTGTTGGTAAAACGGCGGTAGGAGTCGTTGCTCTTAATCCTAAAGGGGTGGTCCTTGTCGAAGGCGAGCGCTGGACCGCTGTCGTTGATAAGGGCCAGGTCGAACCTGAAGAGGAGGTCGTTATTACTAAGGTCGATGGTTTAAAGCTGATAGTTACCAAGAAAGAGAAAAGGAGATAAACATGTATTACGTAATAGGAATTCTCGGATTTATCGTTCTGATATTAATACTCATGGCGGTCAAGGTCGTCACCGAGTACGAGCGCGGTGTTATCTTTCGCCTGGGGCGCCTCGTTGGCGCTAAAGGGCCCGGGCTTTTTTTCATCATCCCCTTTGTCGACCGCATGGTGAAGGTTGACCTACGTGTTGTGACGATGGATGTCCCTTCGCAGGAGGTTATCACCAGGGATAATGTTACTGTCCGTGTTAATGCCGTCGTCTATTTCCGCGTGGTCGACCCCGAGGCATCGGTAGTCAAGGTGCTGGACCATATCCGGGCGACATCGCAGATATCCCAGACCACACTGCGGAACGTACTGGGGCAGTCCGAGCTCGATGAGCTGCTTACCAAGCGTGAGAAGCTTAATCTAATGCTCCAGAAAATAATTGACGAACATACCGACCCGTGGGGTGTTAAGGTCAGCGTCGTCGAAATTAAGGAAGTCGAGCTGGCCGAGGAAATGAAGCGCTCCATGGCTGCCCAAGCGGAAGCCGAGCGTGAAAGGCGCGCTAAAATCATCCATGCTGAAGGCGAGCTTCAGGCTTCGGAAAAACTGGCTCAAGCGGCCGCAATTATTGGCCGTGAGCCTGCGGCTATACAGCTGCGTTTCCTCTCTACACTCACGGAAATAGCCAGCGAGAAAAACAGCACCATTATCTTCCCCATCCCAATGGAATTTCTCCGGGCATTCGGCCAAATGGGCCAAATAGACGATAAAAAGAAGAAATAACCGTCAATATAAGGGGAGGGGCGCTTTACCCCTCCCTTTCCTTATCCCCTCCTGCATAAGTCCACATAAAAAGTCGGGCAAGCCTGTCATTGTCCCTGTTATAGTATTATCGAAGGAGAAGCGGCATGGAATGGTCGGAAAGAATGAATACGGCGCTCGACTATATCGAGGCACACCTGGACGGCGATATCGATTATCGTACGGCGGCGGAAAAGGCCTGTTGTTCTTTATTCCATTTCCAGCGCATGTTCATGGTCATCCTGGGCATCACGCCGGCGGAATACGTCAGAACCAGGCGGCTGACTTTAGCTGCCCGCGAACTCACCTCCGGCGATGCTAAAGTAATCGATTTAGCCGTCAAGTACGGCTACGATTCGCCGGATTCATTCACCCGCGCCTTCCGGAATGTCCACGGCATTACGCCCCAGGCAGCGCGCGCTCCGGGAGTAAAGCTGACGGCATTCCCGCGTATCTCTTTTAAAATTGAATTAAAAGGAGAGAATGACATGGATT
>JBGOXC010000001.1:0-16028 GCA_041478935.1 Dehalococcoidia bacterium | reverse complement strand
TATTAATCGCCGATGACCATGCCGTGGTGCGGGATGGCACCCGCCAGATACTGGCGCAGGAGCCGGATATGGATGTTGTTGCTGAAGCCGCCGACGGCGCCGAAGCCATCAGGCTGGCTGGCGTTTTCAAGCCTGATGTTGCTATCGTTGATATCGCTATGCCCGGCGTTGACGGCATTGAAGCCACCAAGCAAATCAAAGCTAAATACCCCACCGTCGCCGTATTAATCCTTTCCGCCTATGATGACGACCAGTTTGTCTTTAGCCTGCTGGAAGCTGGCGCCGCCGGCTATTTACTTAAGAGCGTGCGCGGCCGTGAGCTTGTTGACGCTGTCCGGCAGGTCTATGCCGGCGAGTCTGTGCTCCACCCCTCTATCGCCCGTAAAGTCCTTAATCGCTTTGTCCCCGCCCCTGGCAAAACCTCCGTTAAAAAACCCACCGATATGTTGAGCGACCGGGAGATTGAGGTTCTTAAACTGGCTACCCGCGGCTTAAGCAACCAGCAGATTGCCGATGAGCTTTGCCTAAGTTTGCGTACGGTTCAGGCTCATCTTGGCCATATCTTTAATAAACTCCAGGTGAGTTCCAGGACCGAGGCCGTCGTCCGGGCTCTAAAAGAAGGCTGGGTAACGTTGGAGGATATCCCCTGAAGACTGCATTTTTTCACCGGCTAATTAACTGGTTTCGTCAGAAGCAGGACTATCACGCCCGCCTTGAAGTGGCACACCAGGCACTAAAAGCCTCCGAAGAAAGATACCGCAACCTTTTCGATAATGCTATTGACGGCATCTGGATGCATGATTTAGAGGGTAATTTCATCACCGCCAACAAAGCCGCCATTAACATGATTGGTATTAGCTGGGACGAATTATTCAACGGGAATGCCAAAGACTTTTTATCTAAAGATAGTCTTGAATTAGCTCATCGCGTTAGGAGTAAACTCCTGAATAATGAACCGGTAGAGCAGCCGTATGAACAGCGTGTTATCCGGCGAGACGGCACCGAGGTTTACATCCAGCTTTCCACTAGTATTATCTATGATAAAGGTAAGCCGGTGGGATTTCAGAACACTGCCCGCAACATTACTGAGCAAAAGAAGATGAACGAGAACCTCCGTTTCTATCTCCAGCAGGCTACACGTGCTCAGGAAGAGGAAAGGAAACGTATCTCCCACGAGCTGCATGATGATACTATACAGGCACTGGTGGCACTTTCGCGGCAACTAGATGCCCTGGCTACTGGCAGCAATGGCATTTCGGAAAAAGCCAAGAAACGACTGGAAGAATTGTGGCAGCAGACCGATAGTATCTTACAGGGGGTGCGCCGCTTAAGTCAGGACTTACGCCCTGCGGCAATTGACCGCTTAGGCTTGCTGCCGGCGGTACGCTGGCTGGCTGAAGAAGTCACGAAGTATTCTAAAGTGGCCACTAATGTGCAAATACTGGGCAAAGAGCACCGTCTGCCGGAGGAAGTGGCAATAGCCCTGTTTCGCATTATTCAGGAAGCGTTACGCAATGTCTGGCGGCATTCTGGTGCCACGAGTGCCAAAATAACTCTTGAGTTCACGGATAATAAGACGAAGATAACTATACGCGATAACGGTAAAGGCTTTATCCTCGCCGGTAAGGTTGGCGACCTCGCCAAGCACGGCAAATTGGGTTTGGCCGGCATGCAGGAGCGTGTTCAGCTCGTCGGAGGGACCATGCAGGTGCAGTCCGAACCTGGCAAGGGCACAACCATCATCGTGGAAGCGCCGGGGTAAAAACGGAGGTAACTTTATGAGCGAAGCGAATAAGAAGCCGAATATCTTCAAAAGAATGCTTGGCTGGTTAACATGGGAACCCAAAGAACGCAGATCCGAGAAGCATTCCAAAAAACTCCCTGTGGACGAGGAAATACAGCGTATTAAGAGCCAAAAACCCTTCTAAAAACTACCCGTTTTCACGGAACGTAGGGTCAGGCTGCTTATAACTACCGTCGAGAATTGGAGCGGGAGACGGGACTCGAACCCGCGACATCCTGCTTGGAGGGCAGGAACTCTACCAACTGAGTTACTCCCGCGTGTGTAGTCTTAATTTTAACGGGAAATAGAGGAGATGTCAAAGGTTTTACTTCCCCTCCTCTTTCCCCCAACTGTCCACTACGAAGTGAGTAGAAGGACCTCTCTTGCTTCCCTTATCCCCCCAAGGTTATAATTAGTCAATGCCTAAAATTATTGCATGTATGCCTGCTTATAATGAAGAAAAGTATATCGGCTCGCTGGTCCTCAAGACCCGCCAGTACGTTGACGGAGTCATCGTCATCGACGACGGCAGCACTGATAATACCGTCGAAATAGCCAAACTTGCCGGCGCTAAAGTTATCCAGCATAAGACTAATAAAGGCTACGGCGCTGCTATACAAAGCATCTTTGCCGAGGCTAAAAAAATCGACCCTGATATTCTCGTCATCCTCGATGCCGATGCCCAGCACAGCCCGCAGGAAATTCCTAATCTCATCAAGCCTATTCTGGATGAAGGCTATGACTGTGTTATCGGCTCCCGACAAGCACAAGCTAAGAAAATCCCCTTCTACCGCCGCATCGGGCAAAGGAT
This sequence comes from Dehalococcoidia bacterium, assembly GCA_041478935.1. Taxonomy (GTDB): domain Bacteria; phylum Chloroflexota; class Dehalococcoidia; order Dehalococcoidales; family RBG-16-60-22; genus RBG-13-51-18. Next base: position 13,434 of record JBGOXC010000001.1, on the reverse strand, counting down.
AATCCTGCGCTCTGTGAAAACCATTTCCGAAAATAAGCTCACGGATTCGGAGTGTGGTTTCCGGGCTTTTTCTCGTAAAGCTATTAAGACACTGGAGCTAAAAGAAAGCGGCATGGCGATATCCGCCGAAACCGTTGCCGAGGTTTCCAGGAAAAACCTAAAGGTTACGCAGGTTCCCGTTAATGTTGCTTATAACAAAGACAGCTCCACGTTGCACCCGGTGAGGCATGGCTTGGGTGTATTTACCAGGATACTGGTCATGATATCTGACCAACGTCCGCTATTCTTCTTCGGTTTGGGCGGATTTATTCTAGTAATCGTTGGTTTAGTCTTTGGCATAAGAGTATTGAATCTATATTCAGAATATCAGGTATTACCTACTGGCAATACTCTGGTGTCAGTGGTATTACTTGTTGTTGGTATGTTCAGTATCTTTACCGGCCTGATACTCCGCGCCCTATCGCGGGATAAGAAGTAGTTATCGTTACATGTTTAAAGTAACATTAGTCAATCCTCCCCAGGACACCCGCTATCCCCAACCACCTATCGGTCTGGCTTTAATTGCGGCGATTCTGGAAAAAGTCGGTTATTCGGTCACTCTACTGGACGCCAATGCTCTACATCTTAGGCCTGAAGCTATCGCTGAAATAGTGACCGATGCTAACATCGTTGGAATTACCGCCATGACGCCGACTATTGGTACGGCGTTAAACATCGCGCGACATCTTAAGCAAAAAACCCCCCACCTTAAGGTTATTCTGGGAGGACCCCACGTCACACTACTTCCGGAAGAAACATTAGCTTCGTCTAACGATGTTGATATCCTTGTCCGTGGCGAAGGCGATGTTACAGTTGTCAATTTACTAAAGTCATTGGAAAATGAAAAAGATTTGAAAAATGTTGCCGGCATTAGCTACAAACTTAATGGCAAGATAATTAATACAACGGATAATAATTCAGTTATCGATATGGATTTGCTTCCTTACCCTGCCTTTCACCTGTTGCCTTGGAAACAATATAAGCCCCACCCTCCGCATGGTATAGCAATGCCCTTCGGCGCGATGGTAACCAGCCGCGGCTGCCCTTATCGTTGCGCCTATTGTTCCAAACCTGTCTTCGGCAGCCGGTTCCGTGCCCAGAGTCCCGAACGCGTTGTTGAAGAAATAGTATATTTACAGAAAAGATTCGGCGTTAGAGAAATAGCTTTTTACGATGACTCATTTACTATTGATAAAAAACGTGTTCATGCTATCGCCGATAAAATAATTACCAAGAAAATTAAGATAGCCTGGACCTGCGAGACGCGTGTCAATCTTGTGGATAAAGAGCTGCTTGCTCACATTAAGCAAGCCGGCTGTTATGCCGTTGCTTATGGCATTGAGTCGGCTTCTCCGGAGATAATCAAGACTCTCCAGAAAGATATTACCCTAAAGCAGGTCGAGGTGGCTGTCCGTGCCCATAAAGAGGTCGGTTTGCAAGTCATCGGCTATTTCATGCTCGGTTCCCCGGGTGAAACACCGCAGACTATCCAGGATATCATCGACTTCGCCAAGAAACTAAAGGTAGACTTCGCCCAGTTTTCCATAACCACACCTTTCCCTGCCACTGAATTATACGAGATTTATAAACGCATCAATCCAGAAGATATCCCCTGGGAGAAGTTCGTTTACGCCGGGACGGATAATCCCGCCAGCCCCGTTTTCGAGAGCGATAAGCTAACCCGCGAAGACCTTAAAATCTGGACGGCTCGTGCCTACCGTGAGTTTTATTTACGCCCTTCGTACGTCTGGCAGAGGCTACGCCGATGCACTAATTGGGGCGAAATAAAGATGAACTTCAAGGGTCTGAGTATGCTATTGCGCAGCATCTAGATTATTCTTGAGCCCATTTACGTTCTTTAACGTATTTCATGGAGTCAAGCTTTTCCAGCTTGTTAAAATTATGGCGGGCATCTATCCAACGCATCGTACCAGAACGCCCCCTCATCGCGATTGATTGCGTAAATGCCCCGCCACTGAAATACCGCACCCCTTTTAACAAATCACCCGTACTCACGCCGGTGGCAGCGAAAAACACGTCATCGCTGGTAATCAAATCCTCGGTCTTATAGACCTTATCAAGGTCCTCTCCCCTTTTGATAGCCGCTCGTTTTTCTTTTTCATCGCGGGGCCAGGCTTTGCACTGGATAGCACCCCCGATGCAGCGTATCGCCGCGGCGGAAAGTACTCCTTCCGTCGTGCCGCCTATGCCCATCAGGACATCGACATCCGTGTCTGGCAGGGCCGCTTCGATAGCGGCGGAAATATCTCCGTCGGTTATTAATTTTACCCTGGCGCCAGCTTTTCTGATATCTTCCAACAGCTTTTCATGTCGTGGTCTGTCCAGAACCACAACAGTTATTTCTCCAATTTTCTTTTTCTTGGCTTTGGCAATATTTTTTAAGTTAACCGCCACAGACGCGTTAATGTCGATGTAGTTCTTGCCCTCTTCGCCGGTCACGATTTTATTCATATAGACAAAGTGCCGGGGACAATGCATCGTTCCCTTGGCGGAAAGCGCCACCACGGAGATAGCACCAGGTAGACCTTTAGCGGTTAGTGTTGTCCCGTCAACGGGGTCGACGGCGATATCTACCTTAGGCTCCGAACCATCGCCGATATTTTCGCCGATATAGAGCATCGGCGCTTTATCTTTTTCCCCTTCTCCGATGACGACGATGCCATCCATGCGGACAAAGCCCAGTACGTTGCGCATGGCATTCACAGCCGCCTGGTCAACCAAGGTTTTATCACCCTGGCCCAGGAAACGAGCGGCAGACATGGCAGCGGCTTCGGTAACACGCACTAGCTCCATGGCGATATTGCGTTCGATAGGTTGATTATTCTTTGGTATGTCCATATTATGTAAACCACCCTGTTTTAATGGTCGGGGTGAGAGGATTTGAACCTCCGACCTCAGCGTCCCAAACGCTGCGCGCTAAACCAACTGCGCTACACCCCGCCGCATAAAGTATAACCGAGAGACTAGCCATGTGCAATATATAAAAAAAAGAGGGGCTTTTCGCCCCTCTCCAAATGTAATCTGGTTAATAAAGGTTAATCCCGGCAATCGGGGCATTTATCATAGTCGCTTAATGGTGTGCCTGAAGTCTTGGCGATGTATTCAATCTGTTTTTCCGGTGCCCAGTATTGCCCACAGACGGAACACTTCCTTAATTTGAACTCCATCATGTTATGCGGCCAGTTGATAGTCCGTTTGCCCTTTTTATCGGTCATGGTAATCGCGCCCGTGGGACAGCTATAAGCGCAGGAGCCGCAGCCGATACATGCTTCGGAGAAATCCTCGCCGAAAGGCGTGATAAGTTCCCGCTCCACGCCACGCTTAGCCAGGCTGATGGCAGCTACGCCGACCACCTCTTCGCACGTACGGGCACAGTTGGCGCAGAGGACGCACTTATTATTGCCACTCTGCTCAACGAAACGAGTCTTTTCAACTCCGGCTTCTTTAACCATTTTCTGTATATCTTCCGAGTCCGGACATCTTGCTAGCAATAGCTCTAGAAGCATCTTGCGAATTTTCTTGATTCTTTCCGTTTCGGTCTGAACAGTCAGTCCTTCTTCAACCAGGTAAATACAGGAGGTGACTAGGCGTTCTCTACCTCGAGTGGTCTTTATCTCCACCAAGCAAAGCCGGCAGGCGCCGTAAGGCGCTACCGCCTCATTAGCGCATAAAGTTGGTATATGGATATTATGCTTGCGGGCGGCTTCAAGTATTGTTTTACCTTCTTCTGTTTTAATCTGTCGTCCGTTAATCGTAATATTTACCATCTTATCTTATCCTTACTTTATTTATGCCCAAATTTACAAACACCGGCGGGGCACTTTTTTTCTTTAATATGGGCTTCAAACTCAGTCCTAAAATGTTTGATGGAACTCATAACGGGATTCGGCGCGGATTGTCCCAATTGGCAGAGTGAAGCGTCGATTAATGTGGCAGAAAGCTCCTCTAGCAAGGCAATATCTCCCTCTTTGCCCCTCCCCTCGGTGATGCCATCGAGAATATATTTCATCTGCCGCAGTCCTTCACGGCAAGGCAAACACTTGCCGCAGGATTCCCCTTCTAAGAAGGTGGTGTAGTACCTTGCCATATCAACCATGCAGGTTTTATCGTCCATTACAATCATGCCACCGGAACCCATCATAGAACCGGCTTTGGTCAACTCATCGAAGTCAACCGGCAAGTCGAGCAGGCTTTCTGGAATCATGCCGCCGGATGGTCCGCCGGTCTGGACAGCTTTGAATTTGCGTCCCTTGGGGATACCTCCGCCCATATCAAAGACTATCGTTCTAAGAGTCGTACCCATCGGTACTTCCACCAAGCCGGTATTGCTGATGTTACCTACGAGAGCAAATATCTTGGTTCCCTTGCTGTTGGCGGTGCCGATTTTAGCATACCAGTCGGCACCCTTGTTTATAATTAAGGGCACATTTGCCCATGTTTCGACATTATTAAGATTGCTTGGTTTGCCCCAGAGACCTTGCTCGGAGGTATGGATATATTTAGCGCGCGGCTCCCCTACTTTACCTTCCAGGGATGCCATAAGGGCGGTGGACTCGCCGCAAACGAAGGCGCCGCCGCCGCGCTTTATCTTGATGTTGAAGTTAAAGCCGGAACTCAAAATATTGTTGCCGAGCAGACCATTAGCTTCCGCCTGCTCTAAAGCGATGCGCATGTTTTTTACGGCCAGGGGGTATTCGTTGCGGATGTAGATATAGCCTTCATGGCTACCGATGGCATAAGCCCCGATTATCATTCCCTCCAATACGCTGTGGGGGTTGCCTTCGACTAGGCTGCGGTCCATGAAAGCGCCGGGGTCGCCCTCGTCGGCATTGCAGATAACGTATTTAGCGTCGCCGTGGGCATTACGGGTGCTTTCCCATTTACTGCCGGTGGGGAATCCGGCCCCACCGCGACCTCTTAAGCCGGACTTTTTAACCTCATCAATAATGTTTTCTGGCGTCATTTTTAGGGCTTTAGCGAGGGCGGCATAACCGCCAATAGCCAGGTAATCTTCGATAATGGTCGGGTCGATTAAGCCGTTGTTGCCAATAATTAGGCGCATTTGCAGTTTATAAAAGGGCACATCGCCTTCTTTGGTAATCTTCTCATTGGTGGCGTGGTCAGTGTAAAGCAGCTTTTCAATGATGTTGCCTTTATCGATAGTCTCCGAGAGAATCTCGGGGACATGTTTAGGCAGCACCTTCTGGTAAAATATATCTTTCGGTTTAATAACCACCAATGTGCCTTTTTCGCAAAAGCCAGGACAACCGATGACTTTAACGTCTACTTTCGCTTCCAGTTTTTGTTTCTTTACCTCGTCCTGAAAAGCCGCGACGATACTCTTTGAACCATAAGCCTGACATCCGGTGCCGTTGCATATCGTAATGCAGGGCTTATTGGGGTCTCTTTTTTTTTGTATCGAGCTTCTTAGAGCCTCTAATTCGCCGGGGGACTTTAATTTTGCCACGGGAATTCCTCCAGTTGTTAGCTATAATTCTTCAGTACGTCGCCGACTTTTTCCGGCGTCATTTCACCGTGATAATCTTCCCCGATGATAACCATCGGGCCTAAGGCACAGGCGCCCACGCAGTTGACTGTCTCCAAGGTGAACTTGAGGTCGCGGGTATTCTCGCCGTTCTTGATACCTAACTCCTTTTCGAGCTGCGCCAGCACTTTATCGGAGCCGCGGACATGACAGGCTGTGCCCATGCAGAGGTTTATCAGGTGACGTCCCCGTGGCGTCAGGCTGAAAGCTTTAAAAAAGGTGGCGACGCTGTATACTCGGCTTAAGGGGACATTCAGACCCTGGTGTATTTCTTCCAGCGCCTCTCGCGGTAGATATCCGATTGCTGATTGGGTATCGTGCAGGATATCGATCAGTGCCGATTTATCACCCTGATATTTCTCCAGTATCTGTCGTACCTGTTCTTTAAGCTTTTTTGCTGCCATGGTTAGTTTTCTCCAGTAGTTTTTGATATTCTAGATTAACGCGCTGCTGTATCTTGGCGATAACATCCTCACTTAAATGACGGAATCTGCCTTGTACTTTGAGGTAATCAACAACTGGTCTTAGCTGCGGTGTTTCAACGGTCATCTTGTATACGCCGTTTTCTACTTCATAAAGTGGAAATATGCCTGTTTGCACGGCTAAGCGCGCCTGCCGGTTAATCGTATCGGTGGGGCTGCGCCAGCCGGTAGGGCAAACAGAAAGCACGTGGACGTAAGCCGGACCCGGCGTGGCTACTGCTTTAGCCACTTTCGCCATCAGATCGAAGGGGTAGCCGTGTGTCGCTGTCGCCACGTAAGGAATGTTATGTGCGACGGCTATCTCCGGCATATTCTTCTTCCAGCTAAATTGCCCGATACTCTTTTTGCCAGCCGGAGAGGTGGTAGTCGCGGTGCCAAAAGGAGTCGCCGATGACCTTTGATTGCCGGTATTTTGATACGCCTCATTATCAAAGCAGATGTAGGTAAAATCATGGCCTCTTTCCATGGCACCGGAAAGCGCTTGGAGGCCGATATCAACGGTGCCGCCGTCGCCGGCGATAGCTACCACTTTGGTATTTTCCGGCAGTTTGACGCCCTTACGCCGCATGGCTTTATAAGCCGCCTCGATGCCAGAAGCCACCGCTGCCGTATTCTCGAAAAGGGTATGTATCCAGGGAAGCTGCCAAGAAGAATAAGGCAACTGTGAGGAGAAAATTTCCGCGCAGCCGGTGGCGTTAACGACGATGATGTTATTATCCAATGCCTTGAACACCTGTCTGATAGCCAGAGCTTCGCCGCAGCCGACGCAGGCGCGGTGCCCCGGCGCGAAATTCTCTTCTTTCTTGACTAATCGGGGAACGTAAATCGCGTATTTTTCCATTATTCCCTCACCCCGTAAATTTCATATTCGTTCGGGCTGCCTTTGGCGGCGATATCCATGCCCTTTTTCACAATATCTTTGAAACCGGATACCGTGGTGTCCCGCCCGCCCAGACTGATAACATAGCTGACAATCTTGGGCCTCTTGACTTGGTTGTAGAGGGCGGCTTTAACCTCGGAAGCTACCGGTCCACCCGGCCCGCCATAAGAAATAGCCCTGTCCATGACGATAAGGATATCTGTGTCTTTCACTGCTTCCCGCAACTCCTCGAAGGGGAAAGGCCGCCAGAGGCGTAGTCTTATCTGCCCCACATTCATCCCCTCTGCCCTTAACTCGTCAATAGCGACGGAAGCGGTCTCGCCCGAGCTGCCCATGGTCATGATAAGGACTTTAGCACCATCGCTGTGATATTTTTCCACGGGCAGGTATTTCCGCCCGAAGGCTTTATTAAACTCATCCCAGGCTTCCATGATTATTTTTTTAGAATTCCGTAAATTGACTTCCTGTGCCCACTTCGCTTCCGTAAAAATGAACGGAGGTGCAAATTCACCCATCGCTACCGGTTTATCGGGAGTGAGCGGCAGCGGGAAACGGTTCTTAGGCAGGTATTTGTCCACTTCCGCCTGCTCCGGGAAGAAAATCGGTTCGACAACATGCGTCAGGTTAAAGCCATCCAGATGAATCATCACCGGAAGAAGCACATTCTGGTCTTCTGCGATGCGGAAGGCGATAATAGTGTTATCAATAGCTTGCTGGCCGTTCTCCACAAATATTTGTACCCAGCCGGTATCCCTGACCGACATCACATCCGAGTGGTCTCCCCAGATGCTTAGCGGTGCGGATAAAGCCCGGTTGGCTACCGCCATGACAACGGGCAGCCGCATGGGGGCGGCGACATAGACAACCTCATTCATCAACGCCAGACCCTGGCTGGAAGTGGCGGTAAAGGTGCGGGCGCCGGCGGCTGCCGAGCCAAGACAGGCACTCATCGCGGAATGCTCCGATTCTACCGGGATATATTCGGCGTCTAGTTCACCGTTGGCTACCAGCTCCGCCAAGTGCTCGACGATGTGGGTCTGGGGAGTAATCGGGTATGCCGCAACGACATCAACGTTGCATAATTTTACAGCGTCAGCGACGCCTATAGAGACTTCTACACCCGTTCTTGTTGCCATTACTCCACCTCCTCGACCATTTTTATCACCCTGGGCCAGCATTCGCGGACGCAGATGCCGCAACCCTTGCAGTAATACATATCAGCTTCAAAGTACCCTTCCTTATTCTGGCTGATGCAGCCCTCCGGGCAATAGAGAGCGCAAAGCCCGCACTTGATGCATTTATTAAAATCATAAGTGGGACGCTGCGAACGCCATGTGCCGGTTTCATACCGTCTGGCACCGCCTGGCTCGGTGACGATGCAGCCTATTTCCAGGTCTTTCCATGTTAGTTCATTTTCGGATTTCACCATTTATTACTCCTACATCACTACTTGGTCAAAAGCTGTTTCCATCGCTTTGATATTGCGGTCGCCCAGCCTGCCGAAACGTTTATTTAAAGCCTCATGCACCGACTTTTTATCGATAACGCCAGTGACTTTTATTGCGGCGCCAAGCATGGTGGTGCTAACGATGGGAACGCCCAGCACCTCGCGAGCAATCTTGGTAGCATTGACGGTGGCAACCGGATTTTTTATACTGAACTTGGATTTTATTTCCTGCGCTGTTTTACTGGTATTGATAATGACCCAGCCGCCATCTTTAAGACCGGAGGTTACGTTAACTTTGCCCATCAGGTTTGGGTCATTGACGACAACATAATCCGGTTGGGTGATGTCCACCCGCAATCTGACAGGTTCACGGGTATCGACACGGTTAAACGCCTGTACAGGGGAGCCACGGCGTTCTGACCCAAAGTTTGGGAAAGCCTGGGCGTATTTACCTTCAGCGATAGCCCCCAATGCCAGCATTTCCGCCGAAGTAACCGTGCCCTGCCCGCCCCGCCCGTGCCACCTGATTTCAACAAGGCTCTTTTCTTGCGTCATTTTCACTCCGTAATACAAAACTGCCCCTGGAGCGACTCGAACGCTCGCGGCCAGCTCCGGAGGCTGGTGCTCTATCCACCTGAGCTACAGGGGCTAATTACTAAAATTATACTATAAATTGTGATGTCTTCGCAACATGAATTAAACGTATTTAACGTATCAGAATTTTAAAAATATTAAATTACACCGGCCATAATATCTTCAATGGAAAACTATGGAATATATTTATTCTCTGTGAGTATTTAAAAAATATTGACTTTTATGCCTTTTGGCTATTAAAGTAACTTAGGCGGATGTTGGCCGTATATAAAGGAGATGTCATGGCTGAAACGAAATCAAAAAACAAGTCTAAATCTAAAATTGAAGTAATATCAAAAACCACTTCAAAGCTTAAAACTATATTAAAACCTCAACGCGCCAATAAGCCAAAAAGCCTGTCAACATCTAAAACAGAGGTAAAGTTAAAAAGTGAAGTCAAATCGAGAACTATAGCTTCTTCGGGGGTCACTTTTAAATGCCGTTTGTGCGAAAAGCAAAAGCCGATATCTGAAATGAAAATAGTCAAAAGATTCCGGCCGGTGATATTCGTCTGCCAGGATTGTGAAAAGGTTTTTCAGTAAAACCTATTTTCTATTTAGGCTAATATTAAAGAGGCTGCTATGACACAAGAACTCGGGAAAATTGAAAAATTGCCGGTGGATAATTTCAAAAAAGGTCGAAAAATCTTTTTCGTGCCTGTCATCTACATTAATGAAAAACTGCCGGATGACTTCCTTGAAAAGTTCAATCGCTATTGGGAACAAGTTGAAAAACAAGTACCAGAACTATCAATTAAGCTCGGTGATGTCAATATGATATACCATGAGCTTATAGCAATGTCTGGTGAAGATGGTATTGCCACGCTCAAAGACCTAGATAAACCGGGTTATAAAATCGTTAAAGCCTGCCTCGATAAAAAAGCCCAATTGGAATCTCTTGAAGACCCTGAGTTACTCACTGAGTTTATGGACTGGAGCCGGTGTCTATTAGTGGGTTTAAAAAATCCCAACGTAATCACGAAAGTTTATGACGCTTACACCGAGGTCGGTAAAAAACGGAACGAAGCGATGGCTCGCAAGATTGACGAAACTTTAAAAGAAAATGAAATCGGGATGGTTTTGATGCGAGAAAGTCACCAGGTACAGTTTCCGGCGGATATCCAGGTTTTTTACGTGTCCCCTCCCGCTCTGGACGATATCAAACGCTGGCTTAGAGAACGCGAGCAGAATGTAACTGAAAAAATATCGGACGAAACGACTAAAAACGAAACAAAGAAGGAAAAGAAATAGACTACCGCTTCACCTAACGGGCATAGATTCGTTTGGTATTGGGCTTTTTCTTTGAAAATACTGGGAGTTTAACGTAAACGGCACTACACTGAAGGCAGGTAATAGAGGTTCCATCGGAGTCTCGTTCGGCAAACAGATCACCTCCACAACGCTTGCACCCCTTAAACTTTACGATGCTCAACATCCCTCTTCACCCCTTTAATGTCACCAACCTTATGATTAAAAATATTCTAACTATATTATGTAACGTTGGCATCACATAATTAGTTAGGGCTATCACAGATTCATTGCAATATTTTACTAATACGTAATCACTTTCCAATTTTTGACAACATAAATAAAAATAAACTACAATTTCCCCAGAAACAATAATTGTATAACTAACGAATAATATTCAGGAGATACAAAATGGCGGAGAAATATGATAAATATATTGCCAATCCTCCCCACCTGCAAATGCGCATGAAAGCTGATAAAAGCGTTATTTTCGATGGGCTTTGGGTTGCCCCGCAACTGATTAATTATAATTTTACTTTCGGACACCAAATTGTCAGGAAGCCGTTTAAAGGCGACAATCCCGCCCATACCCACAATTTCCAGGAAATTTTAGCCTGGTACGGCACTAACCAGAACGACCCCGATGATTTCGGCGGTGAGGTTGTTTTTTATCTAGGTGAAGAGCTAGAAAAACATATCTTTACCAAGCCAACAGTTCTTTCGCTGCCACCGGGTTTGGTTCATTGCCCTATGGAGATCACCAGGATTGACCGACCGATTATTCAAATAGAAATGATGCTCGCCCCTCCCGATGGTTCACCGCCGACAAGGGAACCTTACTTTGCCAAGGATAAGGGCTTTAGACCAGACCTGGTGATGGACGTCACAAATTTTTCACTTAAAAAGGAATAACATTAACCTTTTATACACAATCGTTTTTAGAAATGTCACTTAGTTCACTGATTATTTTAACGATAGGAGAAAATGATAATGCCAGCTAACATACCAGAAAATTGGACACAAATGACACCAGAGGAAAAACGACAATACCGGCTCAACAGAACTCTCGACACTACAGGGGTAAAATTCCCGACACCAGAAGCCGAAAAAGCCTATAAAGTAAGGCAGCAGCGAATGGTGGATGTCTATAACGTCAAAGAGCCGGATAGAATTCCGGTTAACCTGCCGGTGGGCAACTTGCCGATGAAGATGTTTAGTGTTACTGCTTATGATGTCATGTATAATCCGGAAAAGGCTTATGAAGCCGCCGCCAAGTTCAACGCTAAATACGGCGTAGAACTGGAGACCACTGCCATGCCTTGGGCGATGTCGGGGAAAGTCTTGGAGCTACTTGACTACAAATTGTATGCCTGGCCCGGACATGGTTTAGCTAAAGATGGCACCAGTTGGCAGTTCGTCGAAGGTGAGTATATGAAGCCCAGTGAGTATGACGACCTTATCCGAGACCCCTCTGATTTCTGGATCAGGACCTATATGCCCCGCGCGTTCGGCACTCTTGAGCCGATCAGGATGTTCCAGCCGTTCACGAATATCACCGAGAACGTGCACGTGATGCAATTTATGCCTTTAGCCACGCCGCAGGTGCAGGCGATGCTGGAAAAATTACTGGAAGTAGGCAAAGAATACCAGAGGTCCCAGCAGGTTATGATGAAAGCCATGTCCGGGACAGGCTCAGCCCCTCTTATGGGCATGGGTATCGGCGGCGTCACTTTCGCCAAGGCGCCTTTCGATATTCTCGGCGATACGTTGAGGGGCACTACCGGCATTATGAAGGACACCTTCCGCTGCCCCGATAAATTGCTTAAAGCTCTCGATGTCGTAGCGGAATTTCAGATTAATACTATTTTGAAGTCGCCGAATATTGCTAACATGCTGATTGTAACTTATCCCCTACATAAAGGCGCCGACGGCTGGATGTCCCAGAAATCGTTCGATACTTTCTACTGGCCATCCCTTAAAAAGGTTATGGACGCTTTGATTAAAGAGGGCTTAATCCAGAGCATGTTCGCCGAGGGCAGCTTTAATACCCGCTTGGAGTATATCGACAAGTTCCCCAAGGGCTCGGTTATCTGGTATTTCGACCGCACGGATATCTTTAAAGCCAAGCAGATACTCGGCAAGAAATACTGTCTGCAAGGCAACCTGCCCTCTTCTATGATTGTAACCGGCGACCCCAAGGACGTAAAGGAATACTGCCGCAAACTGATTCAGGAAGTAGGTAAAGGCGGTGGCTTTATCCTTTCCGCTGGCTCAGTGGCTGATAATCCCAAACTGGAAAACCTGCAAGCCATGATGGCAGCCGTGAGAGAATACGGATACTATAAGAAGTAATCAATAATTAGATGTTAGTTTTTAGTCAGGCCGGCTGTTCGCGAGATGGTCGGCCTGATTTTTGTTGCCCTTATCGCCCTTTTTAAATTATAATCTACTATTCGTTTACGAAGGTGACCATGGAAATTGTCCAAGCCGAAGAAAAATATATTCCAGAAATTATCGACCTGTGGGAGGAGTTCTCCAAATTCCACGAGCCCTTCGACCCGCGCTACCCGATGGTGGTTAACGTTCGCATCGGTTACGAGGAATACCTGCGCAACTTTATGGCGGACAAAGATTCCAGAGTCCTAGTAGCGTTGGACAACGACAAAGTGATTGGACAAGTTATTGCCCAGATAAGAAAGTCATCGCCGCCTTGGAAGAGAGAACGGTTCGGCTATATCGATGAAATGGCGGTTACCGCCTCCTATCGCCGTAAAGGTGTCGGCAGCCGTCTGCTTAAAGAAATCCTCGATTGGTTCAAAGCGGAAAACATCGACATGATTGAGCTATTGGTGGCGGCTAAAAATAAAGTCGGCTATTCGTTCTGGAAGAAGCACGGCTTTAAGGACTACCTGCACCAACTATACCTAAAACCTTAATTTTTCTTCACTTCGGTTGAGTCTCTTCGGCAAGTAATGTAAAATATTATCAGTTTTTATCTTAACTCCATGCATCTTTCGTCAATAGAGGAGTTATATGAACCCTATTCCTAAGCGCTACGAAAGCGCTAGCGTAGAACCAAAGTGGCAGCAGTTCTGGGAAGATAACGGTATCTATCATTTTAGGCAGGACGATAGCCGTCC
>JBGOXC010000155.1:0-3872 GCA_041478935.1 Dehalococcoidia bacterium | reverse complement strand
TCAGTAGGAGGCTATCAGCGTAACGCCGGCGATGTACATCGTATATTGTTGGGGGGCGGGGTATGGATAATCGAAGGGCTTGACCTATCGCGGGTCAAATCCGGTAGATATGATTTGATATGCCTGCCGCTGAAGCTCGATGGGGGCGATGGCGCACCGGCGCGGGCGATATTACGGCCAGTGTGAATAAACCACCAGGAGAAATCCCCCCATAATTACCGTTTTGTTTTCCCGGGGCTTAAATCCTCTTTTATATGAACTATAAAAGCCTTAATTTCTTTGGGAGATAAATAGCCTCGGTAGAAAATGGCTACCAGCAACCCCCAAGCGATTACCTGGGCGAATAATGAGATGCCGGTGAAACCACGCAAGCCGAAGGAAGACTCCAGATATCTGTGTAAGAAGAAAAAGCCCAGCGAGACGATAAATGGGGCCAGCATTTTTAACTGGAGTCGCAGATACTCCATTTTATCAGCAACCATATATTGCCTGGCGAAATAGTATATAACCAAGGTCATTAAACCCTGTGACCCTACAGTCACCCAGGCCACGCCGAGCACGCCGTATCCAAGCTTGATAACGAGGATATTGAGGGCGATATTGATGGCCAAGCCGATAGTATAAAATAGCAGAGTGATTTTCTGTTTATTGACGATTGCCGACCCTAGAATTAGATTAGGAATTACTACGATGGCTGCCAAGAAAATATTGTAAGATAATACATTAAATATCTGAATACTGCCCGTGTAGTTTTTTGTAATCAAATTCACTATTAAATAGAACCCGACCTGGATTAGTGGTATCAACATAGCTGTGACTAGGGCAAGGTACACGGCTACTCTCTCGGCATCCTTAAAACCCTCGATAATGTTTTTGGCTTTTTCCGCATGGCGCCATAATATGGGCTGCAATACGTTAGTAAAACTTAAAGGAATGGCCAGCGCTACCGTGACAAATCCGATGGCAAAAGTGTAAAGGCCTAATTGCTCTTGAGAAAGCATCGCGGCGATGAGAGTTCTATCCATTAACTGATACGCCCAGAATACCAGCGTTCCCGCTTGGAGAACAATGCCGACTTTTAAAAGTCTGAATGTTTCTTTCCGGTCAAGCACAAAGTAGTAATTAATTGGGCCCTTTTTTAAGTAGTAAAACCACAAAACGATATTGACGATTAGCGGCGCCAGCAGCAGGGCATATACTTTTAGCCAAGACACGGCAAGCAGCGTTAATACCGGCACGGCGATAACCTGTATCAAATTTCCGATAGCCACCGTGTTAAACTTTTCCCGGATGAAGTTATAACTATTCCAGAAGTTGGCTAGCCGTCCTGTAAGGTAGCTGAAAGCAACGATAATCAGCCCCGCCCTGTAGATAAAGTCCGTAAAGAAAAACGAGGCAATCAAGATAACGGCAAACGGTATTAATGACCAGACCAGTTCCGGAGTGAGCGATACATTTTGTATTCTGACGGCAGCATCTACCTTGCCTTTACCCAGCAGGCCGGGCATTTCGCGGCTACCGGCGCTCATAATCCCGGGACCGATGAGACTAGCATAAGTCAGCCATAAGCCGAGGAAGCCATATATACCGTATTCCTCCGGCAGAATTATCGTGGCAACATACATCACTGCCAGCATCGATATAGCTGCCCCGATAATTTGAACCGTGCTGAATTTCAAGGAGTTTTTAGCGATATTGGTGATACTTATTGTCATCTGTAATCTAAATCCTGGTTTATTTGTTGACTCTAAACTTGGTTGATTCCCTCTAGTATATCAAATATACTACCTTTTTCCATATCCATTTTCATCTGATATTGCCGCAGGTCATCGCTGTTAAGAAAATCGTCAATATGTTTTATCGCATCCGAAGTTTCGTTGAACAAGCGAAGCAAGTCTTTAAAGTGTTCTACGGCTGCCTGCCGCATGATTAAGGACGCATGGTACAGGGACATCACCGGCACACCGGCGATAACGGCTTCGTAAAAACCGGTTGACGGGCAATCGCAGATGACTCTGTCCGCGGTGAGCAGATGATCAATGAAGGCATTGGTCGCGATTTCGATGTTGTTGAAATGGTTATCCCTGATAAAATCCGGGATGGGATTATAAATTTTATCGCCTTGCGGCAGCCCCTTCCAAACGAAGGTATAATCCTCTCGTGTGGAGAAGTATTCGATAAGTGATTTTTGGAATTGATAATACCAGGTATCTGTATGTGAGCCTCCCTCCATTCTTATGTAATCGCCTATCATAAACAAGGGGATGTAAATGGCCCGGTTTTTGGGGATAACCCTAGTTTTCCTTTTTTCTCTTGCATAAGCTATTTCTATTACTTTACGCAATCGGTAAGGGTTGCTATATAGTCTTGCTGAAGAGTGAATCTCATTAGCCAGGCGCTGGAAATACTCCTTTGTTTCGATGTTGGAAGAAATATGAATGTAGTAATTTTGAAGCTCGGTGATGTTCCAGACGCGGCTATCACAGACCCCATCACCATGAACCAGGCAGGCGGTCTTTATCCGGGTGTAGCGTTTTGCTGCAGCCAAAGCCCCATAATCTTCCAAGTTAAATATTACTGGCGTAAAGAGAAGGTCGATGCTATCCTTTTCGTAGAACTCAATAAATTCTTTTATGTAATGATCGAGTTCCGGGCAGACCCTTAAAATAAAGTACCTTAGCCTGGGCAAGACTACTTCGGAAATATCCGATTGGCATTTTTTATTGACCCACTTTAATATTTCACTGTTCGCGAGCGAATTGGCGGCATTTTCCCAGTTGTATTCGCCGGAAAGGGCGTCATTCGGTTTTAGCTTTAGATGCTTTCTCGTGCCAAACCAGGAGTATTTAAATATTACATCGCCTGATAATAAATAGACATGATGTCCCCGGGCAATCGCTTCAGCAATCAAGTCCTCGCCTATTTGAGGTAATCTGACTATAAATATATTTATTTTTTTCTGCCTGGCCCGCTTAAGTTGCGGCAATTTTCTTAAATACCTAAAAATAAAGTAAATTCTCATGATTGTCTTGTTTTTAACTGCTATTTTTTTTAATCTGCTTATAAGACCTTCACTCTGACTTGCCGGATTGTTTGTATTAACCTTTTTCCTGTTCGTTTCATAGAAAACCGTCGTTAAACGAATATTTTTCTCGCGACAGAGAATCGGAATAATTTGAGAATACAAGCTTCGACCATAATTCTCGAAGTGAGGATTAAGCTGTGGAGCATCGGGTTCCGGTGTAACATAAGTAACTTCGGTTGGCATTAGATTGTCAAATAAGTGCCGCAGTTCATAGCACCGAAGATAGATTGGGTCTAAAACCGCCCCCTTCAGATACCAGCGGTAGATGGTGGCTAGTTTTAAATCCAGCCCTTTAATGTTATTTCGGAGGAACCTATCAAAGTCATCAATCCAGCGGAATACAGATAGGCGGTATTCTTCTACCCGGCCTGATAATGCAACGACATCATAATAGTCTTCGATAATCGAGTATTTTATGCCCTTTTTATCTAACTGGTAGCAAACTTCCGGCGTTAAAGCAATAATGATGCTGCCTGTATCGAATTCTATTTCATCACTGTACGCTTCAATCAGATATGTCTTCACAGTTTATTCTCTTCAACTAACCTATCATATCCCGGCTTAATGGTGTGCCGCGCTGGATATTCCGCGTTGCCTTGCGCCCTAGCACCTTCTTCAGATACCGGGGGTGTAGCCCATGGCCCGGACGAATAGAACGGACATTATCTTCGGTGAACAACTCACCGGCTTTCATATCCTTAACCACGAAGAGGGAACGTCGGTAAACAAGGCTTTTGGCTTCTTCCTGCTGTATTTTATAGCTTATTCCGCCCAGGGCTTTTTCCGC